>JAGBKC010000020.1 GCA_017934115.1 Actinomycetaceae bacterium
GCAAGAGGAAGAATTTCACGCATTGCAACAAGATTATTTTCTGCATCAACACCTTCAAATGGGCGTGGATTGTATTCAATTGATGAGCTAGCACTCGACATAAAACATCCTTCGTCTAAATCTATACATCGTCAAGGATACACACTCTTATTTTCTTCTGCTCAGCTGTACACACACAACACATTCACAGAAAACTAGGCAGCATAATTATAAAAAAGAGGAGCTTTTCAGCTCCTCTTCATCATCACAACATGCAAGAAACACATCCTTGAACTTCTGTTCCCTCAATTGCTTGCTGACGAATACGCATGTAATACAAAGTTTTAATTCCCTTGCGCCATGCATAGATGTAATTCTTATTGACATCTCGCGTTGTTACTGTGTCAGGATAGAACAATGTGAGAGACAATCCCTGATCAACGTGCTGGGTTGCAACAGCATAAGTGTCGATAATTTTTTCTGGACCTATTTCATAAGCATCCTGATAATATTCCAAATTATCATTCGTCATATAAGGAGCAGGGTAGTAAACTCGTCCAATCTTTCCTTCTTTGCGGATCTCAATGCGTGAAGCAATAGGATGAATGGACGATGTGGAATGATTGATATACGAAATAGAACCAGTTGGAGGAATTGCCTGCAAATTTTGGTTGTACATACCGTATTTTTGCACATCATTCTTCAGCTGAACCCAATCTTCTTGTGTAGGAATATGAATACCTTCAAAAAGATCAACAACACGCTGGGTTTCTGGTTTCCATTCTTTATCAATATATTTATCGAAGAATGTGCCCGATGCATAGGTAGAATCTTCAAAACCTTCGAAAGTTGTGCCGCGTTCGCGCGCAATATTCATCGAGGAACGAATGGCATAATACACCACACAATAGAAATAGATATTCGTAAAATCGAGGGCCTCTTCGCTGCCATAATGAATACGTTCGCGACCGAGATAGCCGTGCAAATTCATCTGCCCCAACCCGATAGCATGACTCATTCGATTACCGCGAGCAATAGAAGGGACTGACTCAATATCTGTTTTATCGGAAACAGCAGTCAAACTGCGGATGGCTACATCGATCGAGCGTTCGAAATCTGGGGAGTCCATTGTCTTAGCAATATTCATCGATCCCAAATTACAAGAAATATCCTTGCCCACATGCTTGTACGTCAAATCAGCATTATATTCAGAAGCCTCAGAAACCTGCAAAATTTCAGAGCAAAGATTCGACATCGTAATTTTACCTTTGATTGGGTTTGCACGATTGACCGTATCTTCAAAAACCACATAAGGATAGCCAGATTCAAACTGGATTTCTGCCAATGTTTGAAAGAACTGACGCGCATTGATCTTTGACTTGCGAATACGCTTGTCGTCAACCATTTCACGATATTTTTCGGTGACGTTGATTTCTGAGAATGGCTCTCCATAGACTTTTTCTACATCATAAGGAGAGAATAAATACATATCCTCGTTCTTCTTTGCCAATTCAAACGTAATATCAGGAATCACGACGCCGAGAGAAAGAGTTTTAATGCGGATTTTTTCGTCTGCATTTTCACGCTTTGTATCAAGAAAACGAAGAATATCTGGGTGATGAGCATGTAAATACACAGCACCAGCGCCTTGACGAGCTCCTAACTGGTTTGCGTATGAAAATGCGTCTTCAAGAAGTTTCATCACAGGATTGACACCAGAAGATTGATTTTCAATACGTTTGATCGGAGCACCTTGCTCACGGATATTCGTCAAATTCAAAGCAACACCTCCGCCACGCTTGGAAAGCTGCAGGGCAGAATTGATGCCACGAGAAATTGATTCCATGTTATCTTCCACACGCAAAAGGAAGCAAGAAACAAGCTCACCACGTGCTTTTTTGCCAGCATTTAAGAAAGTTGGTGTAGCTGGCTGAAAACGACCCGTAATAATTTCATCAAGAATCTGCATAGCAAGTTCTTGGTTACCTTCTGCTAAATACAAAGACACCATACATACGCGGTCTTCATAGCGCTCAAGATAGCGCTTACCATCAAAGGTTTTTAATGTATAAGCCGTGTAATATTTGAAAGCCCCCACAAAAGTAGGGAAGCGGAACTTATAGGAATACGCCTTCTTATACAGTGATTTAATGAATTCAAAAGGATATTGATCGAGTACTTCTTTTTCATAATACCCTTCGTCAACGAGGTAGGTCATTTTTTCTTCAAGATCATGAAAGAAAACTGTATTATTGTTGACGTGTTGTAAGAAATATTGGCGTGCTGCTTCTTTATCTGCCTCAAATTGAATTTTTCCGTCTTCACCGTATAAATTTAATTGCGCATTAAGAGCATGGTAATCAACATGCTCTGTGGGATAGGTTTCTTCGCCCGTATCCGTTAATGTTGCTGCGTCCAAAATTCCTCCAGTCCTTGTTTTACTTTTTCAACATCGTGTGGTGTGCCTAGGAGTTCAAACTTATACATATGCGGCACTTTGCATTTTGTAGAAATGATATCCCCAGCAATACAATAGGCGGTGCCAAAATTAGTGTTGCCACTTGATATCACGCCTCGTATAAGTGAACGGTTACGCTCATCGTTTAAAAACTTGATAACCTGCTTTGGCACAGCTCCTTTGATAGACCCACCACCATATGTTGGAACAATCAATACATATTCTTCTTCCATTACAAGTGGTGCATCTTTGGGGAGCAGAGGAATGCGATATGCAGGCATACCCAGCTTTTCCACAAAACGCTTCGTATTATTTGTTGCAGATGAAAAATAAACAACAGCGCCCATATGTAACCCCTTTACACGTTTATATGCGCCTTTGCATATAGGTGCGCATATCGCTTACGATATGTTTATGCAACAACCGATTCTTCGATAGCTGCAAGTTCTTTGATTTTATCGGGCCTAAAACCAGCCCAGTGATCCCCATTGGCAAAAACAACAGGCGCACTTTGATAACCCAAAGCCTTCACAGTTTCCAGTGCTTGAGCATCTTGAGTCAAATCGATTTCATTAAACGTTAAACCCTGTTTTTTTAGAGCGCGCTTTGTTGCATTGCACTGCACACATGCCGGCTTTGTATAAAGTGTAATACTCATTATGAACCTCCCTTATAGAACTTATCTGGGCCTCTTTTGCCCCCTGACGCCAATTCAGATAAGCAATTTTCGTCATCTTTATATTCGTTCTTAACACTACACCTTGTGGTGTAAAAAGTAAACAACCACAAGATTTAGTGGTTAGGTGTGTTGTAACAGTAAAACCACTAAACATATGTTGACAAGATGTTATCTCTTTATGTCACACAACAAAAAAAACGCGTCAGGACTCTTTCATAAAAGAATATCATCCACAATATATGCACACCTCCCCTCACATCAAAGAATGTATTTCCCCTATTATCAATAACCCTTGAAGCAAAAATACAGACACTTTTTGCATAAAAAAACACAAGATGTGAACAGTTTTATTCACATCTTGTGCATAAGTGGAAAAAGTTATCCACAATTGTTCATAAGAGCACCTCTTCACATTGCAACAGAAAACATCACACTTTCTAATATTTATGCAGAGGCAGACGCGCTAGGAACAGCAGATGGCTTAGCCTTCTGAGAAGCATCTCCACTTGGCTTCTTATCTGGTTTTTTATCAGGCTTACCGCTTGCATCGCCGCTTGGCTTTGCAGGTGGAGTCTTTCCATCAGCGGGCTTTTGTTTTTTCTGCACATCTTCACCTTTTTGTTGAGAAGATTCACCTGACTTTTTATCTGATGGAGCTAATGTATTTCCATTATTTTGAGGCGCGTTATTATGATCTTCAGAAGATTGACCATCTTCTGCAGGAGGTTCTCCCTCAGGCACCTGACCAGGTTCACCCATCTCACCAGGGCCACCTTCACCATCAGCCATACCGCCAGGCGAAAACAAGTTTTGCTCATAATCACCGCCCTTACCGCGCGCTATTTCTTCTCCATTTGCATACATCACATACGTTGCATCTTTTTTAATATCAGCAGATGAATAGAAAAGGGATTGCGCTTCTTTCTTATTAAGTACCCGCGCAAGTTCCACGCCAGATTCATCCTTAATAGCAAAAGTTGTATCTACTGTAAATTCGCCGGTAAACTTAACGCTTACCTGTGCGCTTTCCAGATTTGGCCCCTCATCCATTCCTTGAGGGCCTGCCGCAAACAATGTCCCGCCTGTTACCCAAAAACCTTTTTCAGTATCAATGGCACCATTACCACCATGAGTTGGTCCATATATTGTCAACGCCCCACTTGCAAGCATGGCCTTTCCATTGGAATCAAAACCATCTCCTTCACCATTGAGCACCCATGTGCCGCCAGCATTTTTCAACCATGGTTCACCAGAATCTACTGTTGCATTAATAGTGTCATCACCAGAGGTAATAGAAATATTTCCCCCCTCACCAAGAACGTAAGCAGCCTCAATGCCCTCATGTTCACACTCAATAGTAATAGAGCCATCTTTCATAAGGAAATCAGTCACAGCATCAATGCCCTTATATGCTTTTTTGACACTGACGTCACCTTGCGCCATGTAAATAAAACCACGCTCAATTTCCGTAGAATTTGTTGCCTGCAAGGCATCTCCACCAGCTTCAACGTTAATATTTCCACCCTCTATCCAAATGTAATCCTTGCCATGAATACCATCATCGACAGATGTCACATTTATCGTTCCACCAAAAATCGATAAACCATCGGATGTGAAAATACCGTGAGCACCACCAACGACATTGAGAGTTCCATTTCCACCAATCGTTGTGTCAATCTTAGAAAGAAGCGCACTCTTTGTTTCGTCTATTTCATCTTCTTCTGATTCAGAAGAACTAGGAGCATTTACCGCAGGAGATGACGATTGTGTCGTAGTATCATCTGAAGAATTTTCAGCTTTTTCTTCCTTAGGGGCAATGCCTTTCTTTTCTTGATCTTTTTCTTCTTTCGCCTTTTGAGCAGCTTCACCATGAGGCTTGGCATTTGTATCTTCTAACAAATTCGTTGTACCATCAGCCATAATAACAACAAGTTCATCACCCGTAAATGCTTGTATACCTGCACCATCATGTCTTAACTCAACACCATTAAACACAAGACGCACAGCATCTTTCTCGCCAGCTTGAACAACGATTTTACCTGTGTAAGCACCTTTCAAAATGTACGTTCCACCAGCGTTAATACTAAGAACACCATCACTTGCACTGGCACCATTGCCATCAATCTGCACATTCTCACCGTCAAAAGTGATCCTCGTTGCGCCATCTTCCACATACGAGACATCATCTTGATTTGCATGGTTCTTCTGGTTAAGGGCCATCATATTTTCAATTGTCGCTTCTTCCATAGCAACTGTTTGGGCAGCCTGTGAATTATCACCATCTGAATTATGCGAACATCCACCCAAGACGAGCGCTCCTACAAGTGAGCACGCCAACAAAACTTCTTTTTTCATCATTCCATTCCTAATTTTTGTACCCTACCGAGCAACTGATGTTACTGTTTTCAAAGCTCGCGTCCATTTATTAGCTGGTAAACCATAGCCATAAGCAATGGAGAGAGCATATTTTGATATGGAAATAGGGCGAATTCCCTGTCGCCATAAAATCCGGTCTACTTCACTTAGTTTCCCAAGCGTTTTCGTTTCCACAATAGTGAGCGGAACAAGGCAACTGCCCCGAATACACTCTTCACGTTCACCTTGCAGACGAACAAGTTGAAGAGATCTGTCAAAAGTAACTCGCTCATTTTCACTTGTCACAAATGTGGAACGCACATACTCTGTTCTACTTACAGGGTGCAGTGCACGCACAACTTCACGGGCCTGGTCGACAGAAGAATAAATATGCCGTTCACACAATTCACTTACAAGCCACATCAGCACATGCGGAAGGTCTAGAAACCCCTCAGAAGCAAAACGTTTCATAGCTTCCACATCATCTTCACTAAGAAGATAGCGATCTTTTATCCCCTGAGAACGTCCACCTTTTGTTTTCAGTTCTAAAAAGTGTTCACCAGAATTGACGTAGTGACGATGACGTACCTTAAAACGCCGGCGTCGATTCGTTGCCGCATCATGATAAGAAAGAAAATTCGGCGTATCAAAATATGTGGAGTAGTAGGTAAATTCGCGTCTTCCATTAATATCAAGAACTTTAATATCAACACTTTCAAGAGAGCGAAAGAGATGCTCACTCTGCACACTATCGCATACATATTTACGATCTCGACGCTGTAATAAACTAGCGGATCTTTGCATCTGCTCTAATGAAATGCCAGAAAATTTCCCTATGATTTGGTGTGCATATTCGCCTGGCTGTTCATCTACATGAGAGCGTAACGAATCTCGAGTTTTCATCGCTATCACTCCAAATTAAGGCAAAAAACGCACGTCAACAACTGTTTTATCGTTCACTAAATCAATATGCGTCACAGAAAGTTCTTTGATCTTTCTTCCCGAAATATCTTCAACATACTCGCGCACATTTTCTTCTTTAGGAAGTGCTCTATCGAGAGTCATTGTCATGTTAACCGTTGAGCGTGAAATAATAGCAATATCAGCCACACCTAATACCATCACGATCAACACCATCAATGACGCCGTAATAACGATAGGCAATTCCGTCAATCCACCAACAAGACCGATTGTCAAAGAAGCAAAATAATATGCTATTTCATGCTGTTTTAATTCATCCGAACGCAGGCGAATAATTGAGAGCACACCAAATAAACCTAAACCGAGGCCTGCTCCCACATTAGTTTGAGAAAGAGCAGCAGTTACCGCCAAAACACCTACGTTTACTCCCAGCAAAGCAACAGCTAATTCTTTTCGCTTATGGCGGGGTAAATAAAACGCAAAGACAAGAACAAGAATTGCTATCACGTCAGCAATAAGTGACTCAACATGCATCATAACCTCCATCATTAACCATTACACAACATATAGTGCCTACCTGCACTGCACATATACTTAAACTTTTCTGAAAGTTTCCTTAAATAGATACGAACTACAGCAACTCACTTTCACAAAAAGACCAATCGCATGTAAAACCCCCACCATACCCCAAGAAAATGGCAAGAAAACTAAAAATACACTAATATAGCACCTATGAGTGATGACTATTCGGAACGCTTACATCAAGCAGGGTTACGTGTAACCGAACCACGTTTAGCTGTTTTACGCGAAGCCACACGAGGTAAGCATGTAAGCGCTGACGATTTACGACGTCTCGTCACTCGCCATATTGGCTCAGTATCTACACAAGCTGTTTACGATATCGTGCATGCCTTAACCGAAGTAGGAATTCTGCGAGAAATCAAACCAAAAGGTTCAGTTGCTCTGTACGAAATAGATAATGGCGACAATCACCACCATCTTGTATGCCGCATATGCGGACGAATCGAAAATGTCCCCTGTGCCGTAGGTTTTATGCCCTGCCTCGAAGCATCAGATGACCATTCCTTTGATATTGACGAAGCTGAAGTGATTTACTGGGGTTATTGCCCACAATGCACACAAAATAAATAAAGAAACGATACACTTACACCACAGCATTATTTCTCACCATAACAAGAGAGGGATACGTATGGGAGAAATGAATGTTGAATCATTCAATCTTGACCACAGAAAAGTAAAAGCACCGTATGTGCGCATTGCCGACATCAAACAAATCAATGATGTAACTCTCACTAAATATGATATTCGTTTTTGCCAACCCAATGTTGAGCATCTGGATATGAAAACAGTTCACTCGATTGAGCATTGCTTTGCTGAATTTTCACGTGACCACAGCGCACATGTCATTGATTTTTCTCCTATGGGTTGCCAAACAGGATTCTATCTTTTAATGAGCGAAAAACCCAATATTGATAGTACAATAGACCTCATATCAACAACTTTTCATGACATCATCAATGCCACTGAGGTGCCGGCAGCAAACCCGATCCAATGCGGTTGGGGAGCAAACCACAGCCTTAGGGCTGCACAAGATGCAATACAAAAGATGTTGAATAAAAAAGACGAATGGAAAGTGATACAATAATGCGTTTATTTGCCATTATTACTGCAGCACAAGATGAGGAAATCGAACCTCTTGTTCAAACGCTAGCAACACGCTCAATACGCCCTATCAAACAAAAGGTTTCTAATATCGAATCATGGCTTGCCACATCAACACGGGGAAACATTCTTATTGTCAAAACTGGCATCGGCCTCACAAGCGCTGCAACTGCTCTTACTGCAATTTTGACAAAATACAAACCTCAATTTGTTATTTCTATCGGTAGTGCTGGCGGCCTTAATGGAGTCACTATCGGCGATATCGTCGCAAGCAAACAAAGCGCTTATGCCGATGCAAATTCTACAAGTATCGGTTACGAATACGGTCAAATACCAGATCAGCCCGCAAAATTTGAGGGATCACAACTCCTGCTTGATGCTTGCCCACCAGAGGTCAAAAAAGGCTTGTGTGTTTCAACCAACTCTTTCGTTACAGACGAAAAAGCAAAAGAAATACTTTCACATTTTCCTCAGGCATTATCGGTGGAGATGGAAAGCACAGCATTGGCTCAAGTGTGCCATATGTTCGACGTTCCTTATTTGATGGTGCGATGCATCAGCGACATGTGTAATAACGACGAGTATAACGAACACCTTAACGACGCTTCACAACGCGCAACTGAAGCAGCAATGTCTATCATTTCCACGCTAGAAACGCCACGTATCTATAAAGCACCACAGCGCTTTTCCAGTCATTCTATTTCAGCATCTATTCTTCTGACATTTGCCTTAAGCAAAAATTTAGATGTATCACCTATAAGCGATGAAACTGAAAAATTACGTACGTATTTACACGAAGAACTTCCTGACGATATTGACGATAACACCATCACTACTTATCTTGGATTGATTGAATCAGCTAAGAAAAAAATTCACGAAGGCAACTACACGCTTTCCGCTAACACTTACGACAGAATCCGCAAAGAAATTTTGAGCAAAATTGGTGCCGAAACCAAACAAGGAACGTTCGCATGGCCACCAACATCACAAACTATCATCAAGCGTGCAAATGGTTTCTGGAATGACGCTTTGAAAAATGTTGGTCTTTCTCAACGCAGCGGACGCTCTAGAGGCGGATTGCATTTTACCGAAGCGGATTATATCAATGCCTTGAGAAGCTTCGCCAAATGGTGCGCAAAAAATACCAAGAAACCGAGCTACAAGCTTTATTCCGATTGGATTTCCGCCACCAAACAACAAGGTAGTGTTCCTTCGGGCGCCGCAGTGCGTCAACATTTTGGCTCATGGCACGAAGCCACAAAACAAACACAAATCTAAAAATACGACACAAAAAAGGCGAAGCTTTTACACTTCGCCTTTTTATGATGTCGGGCTAGCGGGATTTGAACCCACGACCCCTTGACCCCCATATTCGCACAGAAGTTTGGTCACGTTGACGTTCAGGCTA
>JAGBKC010000021.1 GCA_017934115.1 Actinomycetaceae bacterium
TACATAAGCATAATCAGAGCGGTAATGCTTAGGCCGCATACGGACATATGCGGTCGATACATCTACCACACGCGCACACCAGTAATGCACTTTTTTCTTTTCACCATCAACAAGATAGCGAGTTTCTCCTAAAGAACAATCAAGAGTGATATCACAATTGATTTCTTCTGCTATTTCACGTACAACAGCACCATAAGTGGGTTCTTTTTTCTTGGCCTTTCCTTTTGGTAAAGACCAATCATCATACCGAGGTCGGTGCACAAGAGCTATTTCGAAGTGTCCTTGTGGATCTTTCCTCCACACAACAGCGCCCGCGGCACGTATCATGCTTTACCTCGCGCGTTCTTGGCGGATTTCTTATTATCGCGTACTTTCATGTGTGCATGACGCATCAAAAGTTCTTGAATGTCTTGCAATTTATTGCCCTTAGGGCTCTTTGTGTGGCGAACCCATCCGTCTGTTTCAAGATGCCATGATGATGTCTTTGGAGAAACAGCAACATCAATCATTTCGACCAAACGAGCTACTTGTTCAGGATCGGTAATCTTTACTAATGCCTCAACACGTCGGTCTAAATTACGATGCATGAGATCTGCAGAACCAATAAAGACATCCGGATCGCCGTTATTATAAAAGGCATAAATGCGGGAATGCTCAAGGTAACGACCTAAAATCGATCGCACACGAATATTCTCGGAAAGCCCGGGGATGCCGGCACGAACAGCACAAATACCACGCACCTGAATATCTACCTGCACACCAGCTTGGCTTGCGCGGTACAGAGCATCAATCGTTGCCTCGTCAACAATGGAGTTCACTTTTATCTTGATCCATGCCTGACGCCCCTGCTTCTTATTATCAATTTCACGCTCAATGCGCTTAATAAGACCCTTACGAATACCGCGAGGAGAAGCAAGAAGCCGATTGAATTTTTGCTGTGGAGAAAAACCAGAAAGCTGATTAAACATGCGCGTAAGATCTTGTCCCACATCCGGATCACATGTCAGCAAACCTAAATCTTCATATCCTCGTACTGTTTTCGGATTGTAATTTCCTGTGCCAATGTGACAGTAACGCTTAAGAACGCCATCTTCTTGGCGCACTACCAAACACAATTTACAGTGCGTTTTCAAACCGACAACACCATAAACAACATGCACACCAGCATGTTCGAGCTGACGCGCCCATTCAATATTGCGCTCTTCATCAAAACGCGCCTTGATTTCCACAATCGCAAGCACCTGTTTACCAGCGCGCGCTGCTTTAATGAGAGAATCAATAATCGGTGAATCACCCGAGGTTCGATACAAAGTTTGCTTAATAGCAAGGACGTTCGGATCTGCGGCAGCTTGAGCTAAAAATTGTTGCACAGATGTTGAAAAAGATTCATAAGGATGATGAAGAAGAATATCATGTTCACTAATAGCACGGAACATATCAGCAGGTCGTGATGATTCTGCAGCTTTCAAACCACGTGACGTAACAGGAACATAGGGTGAATACTTAAAGCTTGGACGGTCCAAATCGTGAATGACATTCAAGCCAGTTAAATCAAGAGGTGCTGGAAGACGGAAGACATCATCATCACCCACAGATAAATCTTTTTTCAGTAACTCAAGAACATGTTCAGAAATGCCTTCTTCTACTTCAAGACGAACAGCAGGGCCAAAACGACGACGCAATAATTCGCGCTCCATAGCCGTTAAGAGATTTTCCGCATCATCTTCTTCTACTTCCATATCTTCATTACGAGTGACACGGAAGGTAAAGAATTCAACCACCTGCATACCAGGGAACAGTTGATCAAGATGTGCCCCAATCACTTCTTCCAGAGGGACATATTTTGTGCGCCCTTCCATATCAGTTGGCACATCTTCAGGTTTATATGGCTTTCCATCCGCATCAACAGCAATAAAGCGTGGAAGCAAAGGCGGAATCTTCACGCGAGCAAAAAGTTCTTTTCCTGTTGTTGGATTGCGAACAATAACCGCAATATTCAAAGAAAGACCAGAAATATATGGAAATGGATGAGAAGGATCCACAGAAAGCGGCGTCAACACAGGGAAAATCTGCTTTTTGAAGAACTTACGTAAACGTTCACGCTCCGGTTCTTTCAAGGATGCCCAGTGCAAAATATCAATTCCCACATTTGCAAGTTTTGGCTGTACATCATCAGCAAATACACGAGCGTGACGTTCCATGAGTTCATGAGAGCGTTGCGCGATACCATCAAGGACCTGACGTGGCGTTAAACCAGATGCAGCCGTTAATGCCACGCCCGCAGCAATACGACGTTTCAAACCTGCAACACGCACCATAAAGAATTCATCTAAATTCGAAGCGAAAATAGCTAAAAACCATGCACGTTCAAGAATGGGCAAACTTTTATCTTCTGCCTGTTCAAGGACGCGTTCATTAAAAGCGAGCCACGAAAGTTCACGATCAGCAAATCGACCTTCTGGAAGGCGTGATTGATCTGCATCAAGGCGCTCTTTCTTTGCCTCTTCACGCGCACGCTTTGCCATCTCCATCAAGGAATGAGTAGAAACGAGTGAACCCATTTTCATAGGATTCGTATGCGCGTGACCTTCCGATAAAGAAGCAGATGTAGGAACAGAAACAGAAGATCCCCCCTTCTTCTGCCCGCGAGGAACTTCAGGAGTTGGAGCTGACACTGCGTCTGCACCATCATCTTTTTTCACATAATTCTGTGGAGGATTATTATGCACACGAACAGACATATCGTGACCTTGTTCTTGCTTAACCTTTTGGACACGGCGGCGAATAGGAGCACTTGCTATCGACACCTGCTGTGGTGATTCTTTACCTGATGCAGAAAAATGTTCAATACCGTTTTCTGTACGCGGAACTGCATCTTTAGGCGGATAATTTTTATTTTCCCCCTTAGTGCTAACTGCCTTATTATCAGTAGAAAGATTCGCCTTCTCGTCTTTTTCCTGCGTCATTTCTTCCCCTTCGCTTGCCGATACATCGGTGTATTGGTTATCTTATTAGTCTTTTTCTTCTAAGCTTGTAAATGTTCAGCGTGCCTTCTTCTTTATTCCAATTCTCCATCGATAACAAGACGCGATGCATGATAAAAGTCTCGAGATACATGTGCCATCGCTTTACTACGCCGTGTCACATAAGTGGAAAGAATATCAGCATCATTTTCAATCCACGTGACGTCCGATAATGCACACATAAAAGTTACGTACGCTGTTTTTGACAACAACACATCGAAATGTTCATCATAGGAACCAGAAAACACAGCACGCCATTCTTGAGCAATATCTTCTGGAAGAATATCCCTATAACTCGACACATCAACCGACAACTCACCACATTGATCTTCTTTTTCTTTGCCACGTAAAAAACGCGCTGTTACTACCGCGTAATCCCGTTCGATCCATTGCGTCAAAAGAAATCCACGCCATAGAATTCCAGGCAGTGTATCTGCAGGGGAATTTGTCCATAACTGCGCTAAAACATCAACACCTTCTACTTTTGCAATATTAAGTATGCGCGAGCGCACAGTTTCATCATATTCAATGCGGTTGCGCCCCATCGGCACAAGAGCTTGAGCAGAAGAATGCGCAAGTTCGCTGTTATATGCAACATCATTGTCACCAGGTAAAGAGTCTATCTGTTCATCTGTCATTTGGGCTGGACGCCGTGGTCGCGTATTCATATGTGCTCCTTAAATAGGTGTACACATAATTTTACGTTCCTTTAAGTATCAAAAGGCACTACGCCACTCACATAGAGATACACACTTCGCATCTTGATTCATACACAAAATGAGTTGCATATACAAAAAATGAGCGCCGAAGCGCTCATAAATTCTTCTGTAGGCCCCGTGGGATTCGAACCCACAACCAACGACTTAAAAGGACGGTGCTCTACCATTGAGCTAGAGGCCCAAGAAGAATAGTACCTATCTAAGATGGCTTTGTCTTGCCTTTATGTAGAAAGATAGAATAAATCACATATTTGCATGATTATTAATCTTCATATACAGCAACAAGACGTGCAGCCAAACCACCTTCACGCAAACGATCAAGGCCTACTTTGATATCTTCAGGCTTAATGAGTTCCATAGGAGGATTCAACTTACCTGTTGCCATCAAATCATACAAAGCAGCCAAATCTTCCTTTGTGCCTGACTTTGACCCTTTGATTTGGAGCTGCTTAATGATAATAGGATAAGTGTTGATAGGGAATTCTAATTTACCCATACCAACTTGAACGAGTGTACCGAATTCTGCCAATGCCTCTAAAGCACCTGTTGTTGTTGTGCCAAAACCAGCATAATCAACAATAAGTTCAAGGCCTTTATCCTTGAATTCTTCAATGGAAGCAGCAACGCCTGCCAAGCCGATTTCTTCAGCCAATGCATCACGCTTGTCTGAAATTTCAGCAGCATAAACTTCTGCTCCCAAAAGCACAGCAACGCGAGCGCCAATGTAGCCCAAACCACCAAGGCCAATAACGCCAACTTTCATGCCTTTTTTGCATCCACCAACGGCAACCATAGCATGATATGCAGTAAGTCCTGCATCTGTAGCCATTGCACCCATCTCAAATGAAACATCTTCAGGGAGTTTCACCAAGTTTTCATTTGTAGCACGCACATATGGGCCATAGCCACCTTCCCAGTTACCATAGCCAATTGCATCACCATCCGCAAAAGTGGGCGATAAACCAACGCGGTCGCCAACTTTCCAACCACCTTCAACACCTTCGCCAACTTCAGTGATAACGCCAGCGTTTTCATGACCAAGTGTATGAGGAATATTCCAGAAAAACCCCATCCAGCCTTCATCGTCAAGCGCCGATACATCAGAATGACATAAACCTGCCGCTTTCACTTTAACAACAACTTCGCCTGGCCCTGCTTTTGGCTCTGGAACATCTTCGTATGTCATCTCTTTACCAGTACCGTGAAAAAGCCATGATTTCATGGTCAAACCTCTCTGTTTACTACGATAGATAAGTAAGTTGATACTTACAAAGGTGAGTCTACTGTACTGTTTTTCCACACATCACACTTCACATGTTGCAGATATAAAAAGTAAAGAAACAATAAAATCAGCAATAAAAATGAAGGACATCTATAGAATACTGACGTGGCTACAGTTAAAGATTGGATCGAAGGAGCACGCCTGCGCACTCTTTCAGCAAGTATTGCACCCGTTATAGCAGGTACATCCGTTGCATTAACACACGGCTACCGTCAATGGCTGCAAGCATGCCTCGCTCTTATTGTTGGCTTATCTCTGCAGATTGCGTCTAATTATTCCAACGATTATTCAGATGGCATCCGTGGCACAGACGACAACCGCACCGGGCCTCAACGCTTAACAGGCGGAGGTTTAGCAAAGCCACAAACCGTGAAATATGTTGCTTTTTTCTTTTATGGCTTAGGCGCTTTAGCTGGTTTCATTCTTATATGGTCAACAGGATTATGGTGGCTTTTATCAATTGGCGTTTTCGCTATTCTTGCTGCATGGTTTTACACAGGAGGAAAACATCCGTATGGATATATCGGCCTTGGTGATGTTTTTGTGTTCATCTTCTTTGGCCTTGTTGCCACA
>JAGBKC010000022.1 GCA_017934115.1 Actinomycetaceae bacterium
CGTCAACACAGGTGGTAACGGTGGTAACGGTTCAAACAGTGGCTATAACGCTGGTAGCCTCGGCGGCTCAGGTAACGGCTTGCACTCTGGTGGGCTTTCCTCCACAGGCGCAACAGTCGGCTACCTCGCCCTCATCGCCGGCACACTCATAGCCGCAGGCAGCGCAACAATCATCACAGCACGCCGCCGCAAAACAGCACAAAACTAAATATCTACTCCAATGGATATGAAGGAAAGGAAGCGTATTTTATCCATAGGTTAAATACGCAATCCACAAAATTGGGAAGTAAGAAAACCTTACTTCCCAATTTTTTTATCACCCTGATATTGAATGAGATATATAAATGCTGTGCGCATATGGGGCTTTTATCTATTAGAATAAAAGCGTTCGATTTTCGTTTAAGGTAATAGCAATGGAAAAAGAATTGCATCTGGCTGGAAATAGTTTGTTGGTAATGTAAATGAAAGAAGGCTGTTGTTGTGAATCCTTTAGAACCAAGTTTAATAGATGTTATATGGTGGCTGTGCTCTTGTGGTTACCTTCTGTTTGTGTTTTACGCTCTTTATGTTGTCTGGCGTGAATACGGTAAAAATCGTATTCTCTTAAGAAGCGGTATGCTTTCTTTGGTAGTTGTATGTGTGCCACTATTTGGGCCATTTATTGCTATTTTTAAGCTGAAAAATCCATATGCAGTGCGATAGTTTTGTATTTTTTCATATTTGATTATATGGGGAGGATAAAATATCCTCTCCATATTTACGTATTATCTATGTTTTATTGTAAGCAGGTAAATGTATGTGTATATATGTGTGACTGATGTTCTAAGATGTTTATATAACTCTTTTTGCATTCGTCCACTAAAAGTGAAAACTCTTAAACACCTTAGTTTTATGTTCTTTTGTTTATATTTTTTTTATACAATGAAGATGTTAATTATATGTTAGGTGGTTTGAATGGGCCTTTTTGTGCGACGTAAAATAGACCCTATCTTTGGCTTACTTTCTCGCCAGTCAGAACAACTCATCGTTGCAGCAAAGCAACTTGAAAAAGTTATTGCATCTTCTGCGGAAGAACGCGCGGAACATAACAAAAAAATGCATGATATTGAGCATGAGGCTGATGATGCATGTCATGAGGTTCTCAATGTAGTTAACCGCTCTTTTATGCTGCCTTTTGATCGTGAAGATGTTTATCGTTTATCAGGTCATATGGACAATTGTGTCGATTATATCGATGAGGCAAGCGATAACTTAGTGCTTTATGAACCGGCGGGTCTACCTAAAAATATTGATCAATTAGTGAAGATCATTATTGAATGTGCACAGCTCACTCACCAACAAATGAATCATTTATCTAAAATTGATGAGCGCACGCATCAGTATTGCGTCAAAATAAATGACCTCGAAAATGAGGGAGACAAACTCTATCGTTCTATGATCGCCGGCATTTTTTCAGATGCTGAGGATGCAGTTGAAGTGCTTAAACAAAAACTCGTGATCGATTCTCTTGAAGAGGCGATAGACGCTTTTGAATCTTTGTCAAACGTTATTGAATCTATTGCTATTAAGGAGTCGTAATTGACTGCCACAATAACACTTGTCGTCGTTATCTGTGTAATAGCGTTGATTTTTGATTTTACAAACGGTTTTCATGATGCTGCTAATGCTATTGCTACATCAGTAGCTACACGTGCGCTTTCGACTCGCCAGGCGCTTACCTTGGCTGCTGTGATGGATTTTGTGGGAGCAATGTTAGGCACTGGTGTTGCTGAAACTATTGGTGGCGGAATCATCAATACCCATGATATGGATGATGTTGGTTTGGTTATTGTGCTTGGCGCGCTCATTGGTGCTATTGCGTGGAATATGATTACCTGGTGGTTTGCTCTTCCTTCTTCCTCATCACATGCGCTTATTGGTGCATTAGCTGGTGCTGGTGTTGTAGGGGCGGCTGCTGTTAATTGGTCGGTGATCGTTGATAAAGTTGTTGTTCCTATGGTCGTATCTCCTTTAGTGGGCTTTATTTTAGCTTATTTTGTTATGAAAATCGTTTTGCGATTTTTACATAAAGCAACATATCGTGCGACGATGCGAGGTTTTAGGCGTGCTGGAATTGCTGCTGCGGCTGCTATGGCTTTAGGGCACGGGCTTCAGGATGCGCAAAAAACGATGGGTGTTGTCATGCTTGCCCTTACTGCTGGTAATTTAGTTGCTCCAGATGCCGGTATTCCTTTATGGGTAAAAATTGCTGCTGCTACTGCAATTTCTTTGGGAACATTTACCGGTGGTCAGCGTATTATGAAAACTTTAGGTAATAAAATCATAGATATGGATCCATCACGTGGTTTTGTTGCTCAGATGGTGTCAGCATCTGTTTTGTACACAACTGCCTTTGTGTGGACGGCACCTATTTCTACAACACATGTAGTAACAACATCGATTATGGGTGTGGGAGCTACAAAACGTAAATCTGCTGTTCGTTGGGCTATAACGCGTTCTATCGTATCTGCATGGATTTTTACTCTTCCTGCAGCAGGTGTATTATCGGGTGGTATCACATGGGGCTTGCTTCACGTTATACCTGTGTAAAAGATCTGTTGGTTTAGAGTGTATGGATTTTGTGGGTGCTCGTAAAAGCAAAAGTGTAACGTGGATATATGTATATGGAAAAGTGAAAAAATGATTTATTTCCAGATATACAATTAAAAAACTGCATGTTACCTGTATTTTTGTGTTTTACTTTTTACAATTGCGAAATTTATTTTATTAAAAAACCTATTTTTCATAGTTAATAAATTCTGTTCACATGATGGAAAAATCTATATATGCAGGTTGATGGGATGCGTTAAAAAACATTCACAAAATATTAGTTATGTGCGTTGTTATATGTGAGTTGTGCAGGGAAAATGGTCCTTTATTTTCTTCTTTCTCGTTGTTACGATAAAGAAGAACGCATTATGTAAATGCATTGTGTGAAGTCGTTAAAGGGGTTTAGCGACACATTGACGTGAATCGCGTGTGAAAGAAGGTGACATACGATGAGAACATCGTATCGACGACACCGAAAAGTGTCTATTAAGAAAAGTTTTTTTGCGGTGTGTGCGACTGTAGCATTAACATGCGCTTCCATTGTTAATAGTGGTGGAATCGCTCAAGCAGACGTCGTAACAGATCGTACATCATGGCATGGGGTAACACCATATTATGCTCCTGTTTCGGGTAACACTGCAAAGCCGGCTAATTCAAAACTTGTCGCTGTCAAAGGTACATATATCAATTCTGAAGCCGGCTCTGATCGTGCTGCAGTTCTTGCTTATATGAATAAGATCCGTAAAGAGGCTGTGAACTACGGGCATTCAACAAAATATGTTGCATTGCAATGGAATACACGCCTTGAGAGAAGTGCGCAAATCCGCGCTGCTGAAATCTCTATTTATGGCGATCATACACGCCCATCAGGTGAAAAATGGTATGGTATTTCTGATGAAGGCTTTGCTGCTACATATGCGGAAAACCTTTCATGGGGTTCAACCTATCTGGGAAATGTGGAATTATGGGCAAAAGAGGGTGATAATTACGTTAAGCACCTTGCTTGTAAAAAGGTTACTCCCAATGCTGCTTGTTACTATGGCGTAACAGGTCACTACACGACTCTTATTAATCCCCAATATACATATGTGGGTTTTGCAGAGTTTAAAACTGATCGCACAACAGTCAATCCTTATGGATCGGCAATGGCAGCAGAATTTTCTTATAGCGTACCAACAAGTGGTTCTGCTTATCCTGTGCCATCTGGAAGCGAAGTGTATCAAGGTGTTTACGCGAAAACTGCTGCCTTGGGTACTATTGCCTCTAATGGTACGCGTACTTTTTCGCCTTCGTATGTTTCTGGCGATCCTGTATGGAAACGCGCTGCAACCGTGTATGATACCGATAAATTAGTGGCAAATTTACAGTCGCAGTTTACGACCCCAGTTAATACGTTGACATCCGGTGGGGCAACATGGCAGCGTCTTTATGGATCAGGCGTTTTTGATACTATGCAGGCCATCGTGAAGAAGGGGTTCACACAAACGGGCGGAACAGTTCTTATTGCAACGAGTAATGGTTTTTATGACGCTTTGACGGCATCAGGTTTAGCCGGTATTTATGGTGCGCCATTATTGATGACGTCACCTTCATCTTTGCCGAGTCAAACAAAAGCTGAGTTACAGCGATTAAAACCATCGCGCATTATCCTTGTGGGAGGTACGAGTGCAATATCTGCCAATGTTGCTAACAGTATTAAGTCGGTAACGGGAGTTACTCCAGTGCGCTATGCTGGTGCAACAGCTTTTGATACTGCTGATGCTATTGCATCAGCTGGTGTGGGTAAATGGAGTGATACGGGTATTATTGTCACATCAAGGAGTTTCCAAGACGCTCTTTCTTCTGCTCCTTATGCATACGCAAAGAAAACACCGATTTTCTTGACGAATGCTGCCGGTACAGCCTTGACAGCGCATAGCATTGCCACGATGAAACAACTTGGCATTAAAAAGGTGTATATCGTTGGGGGCGCAGCTGCGGTTACTGAACAAGTTGTTACCCAGTTAAAGAATAATGGCATTACACTTGCTTCACGTATATGGGGAAGTGATGGCATAGCAACATCGAAGGCCTTTGCAAACTTTGCTATTTCGCAAGGCATGAGCGCAAATAATATGGGTGTTGCCACCTCGGCATCCTATTATGATGCACTCTCTGGTGCTGCTTTCAATGGTAAGAATAATTCCGTTCTTGTCTTGGCAAGCAACACTAATACGAGCGCAGCTTCAGGTGTATATACTGCGAATAAATCCTCTGTAAAGAATGCGTACCTCTATGGTGGTGTGTATGCCATTTCAAATGCAGCGTTTAAGAGCATCGCTGGTGTTTCATAACGTAATCGTTTTATAAAGGGGAGGGAGCTGAAAAGTTTCCTCCTCTTTTTTTTTTTTTGCATGTGTGTGGTTGTGTACTGGGGAGGCAAAGGGATATTTTCTTTTGTTATTACGCGTGGAATGTTCTCTGATGTGCTATTACGAGGAATCTAGCTGCGGAGTGATTTTTTATTAAAATGGTATGAAAAAAGAGGCTTTACGTGGTAAAACCTCTTAAAATGCGGAGGATGAGGGATTTGAACCCCCGATGCGGGGTTACCGCATAACGGTTTTCAAGACCGCCTCCTTCGGCCGCTCGGACAATCCTCCAAACAGCTGAACGAAGTTCGTTCAACGAGCTTCATTGTAGTATATTTTATTACCGATGTCATTGACTGCGTTCAGTCACACATAAGGCATAAGATGATGCGATATATGTGGGTTATCCTTGTTGTGAATCACCCAAAAGGATAGCTGAGCATTTTTCAAGTGCAGTGGCAAGAATTTGGTTATCTTTTTCGGATGTTTCAGGGAATTTCTTGATGGTTGCACGCACGTATGCTTCCTTAGTTTCATCTGAAACTTTTTCCCATGTTTCATCAGTCAAGCATTGGGTGTATTTTTCTTTAACGGTACCTTTTTCGTCTTCAACAGGGCTGCGCTTGATATTGGCCTCATAAACGCGCGTAATACCCGCCTTGTAGGTGTCGATATTGATAGGAGTATTATCGTAGTTTTCTGTTGGCTCTGCTTCTTGAGCAGTAGGGCTTGAAGATTGTGTTGCTGATTGAGAAGAAGTATCTGACGAACATGCACTGAGAGGCAGGAGCATCACAGGCAGAAGCAGGGCAAGTTTTTTGATTTTCATATATGTCCTTTTAGTCTATTTGCAGTTTTCTTAAGTATATTTTAATATTGCTAAGGATTGTTTTTCTTTTCTGTCTTTTTATTGTATTGTAATAATTCAACCTCTGAAATAAGGTGTTGTTATGCAGTTATGGAAAAATTTTCTTTACTCGATTGGATACACAGTCGCTTTTCTTCCCCTCTACATCAAGGGTGAATATCCATGGTGGTCATTGCCTCTCTTTTTTATTGTTATGGTTGCTATTTCCCTTGTAGCTTTTATGTTTGTTCGAAGAAAAGAGACTGAAGAAATGTCACAGGTTGCAGGGAAGAAATCTGTGTATGTTTTTGCCTCTATGGCTGCTATTGTGCTTGTGGAGATATTTTTTGTGTTTATGTTTTTGTAAATCTATGGGCGAAGAAAATGTGGAGGATGGACATTATGTTTATCTTCCACATTTTTACATGGCATTGCGGTTGCAATGATATAGCTGAGTGTCCTAATGAGTTTAATGGCGTAAAACTTTAGAGAGGAATAAACGCGCACGTTCAGTTTGAGGATTGTCAAAAAAAGCATCAGGAGTATTTTCTTCGATAATGCTTCCTTCATCCATAAAAATAATGCGATCCGCAGCTTTTTTGGCAAAGCCCATTTCGTGAGTCACGCACAGCATCGTCATGCCACCTTGAGCAAGCTCGACCATCACATCAACGCATTCAGTAATCATTTCAGGATCAAGGGCAGATGTAGGCTCATCAAAGAGCATCACTTCAGGTGTATTTGCTAAAGCTCGAGCAATAGCGACGCGTTGCGCCTGCCCTCCGGAAAGCTGATGTGGATATTTATGAGCATGCTCAGCGACGCCAACGCGATTAAGGAGCTCTAGGGCACGCTTTTCAGCATCTGAGCGACTCATTTTTTTTACGGTGATAGGTGCCAGAGTGACGTTATCAAGCACAGTTTTATTGCTAAAAAGGTTAAAAGACTGAAAGACCATTCCGATACGCGAACGTAATTGGGCTAATTCCTTGCCTTCTTGAGGAAGTGGTGTACCACCGAAAAAAATATCTCCAGAATCAATGGTTTCAAGACGATTGATAGTGCGACATAAAGTTGATTTACCGCTGCCAGATGGGCCGATGACGACAACCACTTCACCGGCGCGTATATCAAGGTTAATATCGCGTAAAACATGGGATTTTCCGTAATATTTATTCACATTGCGAAGACTGATGAGGCTATTCATGGTTACTTCCTAAAAGAGTGATATTGTGTTTGCGGGCAATATATGCGGCTGTTTGTGAAATAAGGGCGTTAACGGCTATGTATATTAACGCGATAACAAGGTAAGTGGGTAAAAGACTATGGAAAGTTGCACGTAAAACATCGCCCTGATGCATGAGTTCTGCGTAGGAAACAACATAGCCGAAGGTCGTATCCTTGACGACGACAACAAGCTGTGCCATGAGAGTTGGGGTGATAATACGTAGCGTTTGGGGAATGATGATGTGCTTATATGTAGTAAATGTCGATAATCCCACTGCTGCTGCTGCTTCTTTTTGTCCTGTTGGAATAGCGTTGATGCCAGTACGGTAGATTTCAGCAACAACTGCTGTTGCGTACACAGCAATAGGTGCAGTGAGCTGCCAATAAGATGGAATATGTAAACCGAAGGAACCAGGAACGGTGAACATGAAATAGATGAGCAAAAGGGTGGGGGTGCCTCGTCCAAATTCAATAAAAATGCGAGCTGGCCACCGCAATAAACGATGTGTGCTTGTGCGCATCAGCATAACAAGAAAACCGGCAATAATTGCAATAATGCTTGAGCCTAACGCTGAAGAAAGAGTGCCCACAAGGCCATCAAGAAGAAAACTCCATGCATGCTTATTAGAAAGCCATTCCCATAAAAGCGGATCAAGTTGTCCTTGAAGATAAAACTGGTATACGGCAAGAAAAATAAGGCTCACAAGAACAATCGTGCTAATGGTAGTAAAAATACGGATACGCCTGCGCGAGCGTGGCCCTCCTGTTTCAAAAATTGTGGTGTTTGTGTTCTTCATCGGTGCAGTTCGACTTTCTTTTCAAGTTTACCTCCCAGCCATCCAACAAGAATGCCAGTGCCAATATAGAACAAAGCATCAACGGCAAAGGTGGCAATACCTAGAGCGTGCGTATTATTGAGAGAATTGACCAAGCCGGTAAGTTCGTAATGAGTAATCGGCAAAAGTGCTCCTGTTGAAGAAGAAATAATCACCATCACTAAAAGGGTGGTCATAGGAGAAATGACTGTTCGCAGTGCCTGCGGTAAGATGATGTGCCGAACAATATGGATGAAAGAAAGCCCAAGCGAGCGTGCTGCTTCTATTTCACCTTGAGGAATTGAGTTGATTCCACTTTGAAGATTGTCACAGGCAAAAGCGGAACACACAAGAACAAGCGCCCATATAACTGCGCCTAATTCGCTGGTAACGACACCAAGATAAGGTAGAGCATAATAGAGAAAAAACAGCAAGGTAAGCATAGGGGCATTACGAAACACTTCAACATATATGGTGACGAAGCTGCGCAAAATGCCAATAGGGCTAATGCGTGCCACTGTTAAGATAATGGCAAGAACTGTTCCGCCCAGATAAGCTGTGAGTGCTATAAAAAGCGAAACTCCATAGGCGTGAAGAAAAAGTGCGCCATACTCACTGAGTATGTGCCCTATGTCGTCGATGATATTGAGTGTGTGCATGTTGTGAAGAAGGAAAATATAAGGAAGACTCCTTTTAAGTAAGAACCTAAAGAAGTCTTCCTTATCTGATTACTCGTTTTCTTTTGCTGCTACAGTTGGTGCTTGTGGAGCTTGTGTTTGCTGTGTTCGATCGCCAATGCAGATCTTCCATAACTTTTCCCATGAACCATTAGTGGTGATGGTATTGAGGAATTCGTTGACAAACTCCGCACCATCGCTACCTTTTGGAAGTCCAATTCCATAAGGATCTTCAGGGCCGAAAGGATCGCCAACGATCTTGAAATCTGCCGGTCGTTCGGCAACGGCAGAAGCTAAGAGAGTGTTGTCAACTACGTAGGCGTCGATACGTCCTTGAGCAAGAGCTTCTTGAATTTCATCATCAGTTTGATACTCTTTAACATTTGCTTGTGGAGCAAATTCTTTAAGAATATCAGGAGTGGTGGAACCTGCTTGAACACCGACAGTTTTACCTGATAAATCGTTCAAACCTGAAATGTTTGAATTGTTTTTCTTTACTAAAATTCCTTGCTGTGAAACAAAATATGGGCCGGCAAAATCGATTTTTTCCTTACGTTCATCCGTGATGGAATAGGTAGCAAAAACAGCATTGACAGTGCCGTTTATAAGAACTTCTTCACGAGTAGAAGAGGTAACTTGTGTTTGCTCAACACGTGCGTTATCGCCAAGAATATAGCGAGCTAGCATCTGTGCCAAGCCAGAATCAAAGCCGCGAATTTTCTTATCTTCAATTGATTCAAGAGCGAAAAGCGTGGATGTGCTGACACCGCCAATTTTCAATGTTCCAGCTTTTTTGATCTCAGATGCCCATGTGCTCTTAGCGATAACTTCATCGCTTGCGACAGGGGTATTTTGAAGAAGCTGATCGTAATCAGAAACGTTAAGGGTATTTACTGTACTTGATTCCTGCGTACTTGCTGATTGTGATGAGCAAGCCGAAAGTGAACCTATAGATAGCAAAGCTGCGCTCGTAATGGCAAGTATATTACGAATTTTCATGTTTCTTTCCCCTTTTTATATCTGCTTGATTGTAGTTGTTCTAGTTTAGTTCATGAAGAAGATTTTCTGCAAGAATATTCCACTTCCATGCAGAAGAAAGCCACAAATAACCATGATGTCCCATATTTTGAGATTCTTGTGGGTTGTGTAATAGGTGAAGAAGTGTGCTTTCAACAGCTCTCTGTTGATTTCCTTGAGTGATGTATCCTGTTTTCTTATCGATGACAGCCTCGGGAGCACCACCGCTGTTTCCGGCAACAACGGGCAAACCTGCACCATATGCCTCTAAATAGACGATACCAAGCCCTTCAATATCAAGGCCGCCGCCACGTGTGCGGCATGGCATTGCAAAAATATCGCCCATGCTGTAGTGATGTGGTAATTCTTCTTGCGGAACGGCACCTGTAAAAATAATACGTGATCGTGCAGATGATAGATGTGCTAACTTATGGAGATGTTTTTTATAATGACCATCACCAACAATAACAAGATATGCCTGAGGAAAATCGCGATGAATTCGATCCATAGACTTAATAAGCATATCTTGGCCTTTTCGTTCTACAAGGCGGGAAATGCATACAATAACGGGTGCGTCAAGAGGGATGTTGTAGAGGTTGCGTAAGCGCTCGCGTTCGGATGCGTGAAAAGCAAAAGCATCGGTATCAATACCGCCTGGTAGACGTACGCTCGTGGTCTCGTTGGGAATAAAGGGGCGTAACGCTCGTAAAGTTGCTTCGGTCAGATATGTGATCGTATCTGCTTTGGCAAAAGTGCGGCGCAAAAATGTGCGTGCAACAGGTAAACTGCTCCAGCCGATTTCATGCCCATGAGTGCTCATGAGGATTTTTTGTGCACCAGCTGCGCGGGCGCTGTCTGCTAATATCCCGAGAGGAACTGATGCGCCAAACCAGACGTTTTTTATGTTGTGTCTGCGAATGATGTTTTGCATTTCAATACGTGTGGTGAGGGTGGGGAGCATGATGGGTGTGCGGGCGCGATATGTTTTCCATGGATTGTGAATGTCGTATTTTTGATAATTTTCTTTTTTGGGGGATGATGTGTAAACGTAGAGTTGGGATGTGTCGAGTTGGTGTGCGAAGCCTTCGAGGTAAGTTTGTATTCCGCCTTTTTTAGGTGGGAAATCGTTTGTTATTAAAAGGGTTTTTTTCATTTTAACTGTCGAGTCCATCTGTTGTTTGGAGAACGTCGCTTAGGCGTTTTGCTGCGGTGACGACGGCGCCTGCATGTAGGCGTCCTGGCTGTTTTGTCATGCGTTCGATGGGGCCTGATATAGATACGGCGGCAATGACGCGTCCGCTTGGTCCGCGAACGGGTGCTGAGACGGACGCGACGCCGCTTTCTCGTTCGCCGATGGAGTGTGCCCATCCGCGTTTGCGTACTGCAGAAAGGTGGTGTGCGCTGAAAGTTGCGCCTTGGAGGCCGCGGTGAAGACGTTCGGGTTCTTCCCATGCGAGAAGTATTTGTGCTGCTGATCCTGCTTTCATGGAAAGTGTTGCGCCTACTGGTATGGAGTCGCGTAGGCCGAGTGTGCGTTCGGCGCTAGCGACGCAAATACGTTGGTCCCCTTGTCTGCGGAAGAGTTGTGCTGATTCTCCGGTGTGGTCGCGTAAAGCGATGAGGATGGGTGAGGAGGCTGCGAGGAGGCGATCTTCGCCGGCTGCGGATGCGAGTTCGCCTAAGCGTGGTCCTAGGATGAATCGTCCGTGCATGTCGCGTGTGACGAGGCGGTGGTATTCGAGTGCTACGGCGAGGCGGTGTGCAGTTGGGCGGGCGAGGTGTGTGGTTGAAACGAGGCCGGCAAGTGTTTGTGGGCCGTTTTCTAGTGCTGCTAGTACGCGTGCTGCTTTGTCGAGAACGCCTACGCCGCTTCCTGTTTTTGTGGTATTGTCTGTACCGTCTACAGATGTGTCCATAAAATGATACTCTCATCTTAAAGTATGAGATGCATCTGTTTTGTGTGTGATGTGTGATGCGTCTTGATGAAAATGAACGTGCATGTATTTTGCTAAAAGCTTTTTTGCTAAATAGATATGAAGGTATATATCTGTGGCAATATGCATGAAAGAAGTAATAGTAGTGATGATGAATGAGGTGCGTTATGAGTGGTACTTTAGCGGAAAAAGTATGGGATGCACATGTGGTGAAAAAGGGTGAAGATGGCGCTCCAGATTTGTTATATATCGATCTTCACTTGTGCCATGAGGTGACAAGTCCTCAGGCTTTTGAAGGGCTACGCATTGCGGGGCGTCCTGTTCGCCGCCCTGATCTTACCCAGGCAACTGAAGATCATAATACTCCTACAGTTGACATTGATTTGCCTATTGCTGATGATGTTTCGCGCGCCCAGCTTGAAGCGCTTGAAAAGAATTGTGAAGAATTTGGTGTGCCGATTTATCCTTTGGGTGATGCAGATCAAGGGATCGTCCACGTGGTAAGTCCCCAACTTGGTTTAACTCAACCTGGCATGACGATCGTTTGCGGTGATTCGCATACATCGACTCATGGTGCTTTTGGATCTATTGCTATGGGGATTGGAACTTCCGAAGTAGAGCATGTTCTTGCTACGCAGACTTTGCCTCTTGCTCCTTTTAAGACAATGGCTGTGAATGTTCATGGGCATTTGCCTGAAGGTACGGGTGCAAAAGACGTGATTTTGGCAGTGATTGCCAAGATTGGCACAAACGGGGGAGCTGGGCATATCATTGAGTTTCGCGGTGAAGCTGTGGAACACATGAGTATGGAATCGCGCATGACCATGTGCAATATGGCTATCGAAGCGGGTGCTCGCGCTGGAATGGTTGCTCCAGATGAGACGACTTTCGACTATCTCAAAGGCCGTCCACATGCCCCAGAAGGGGAAGATTGGCAAGCCGCTGTTGAGTATTGGAAAACTCTTCGCAGTGATGATGATGCTGTATTTGACACTGTTGTTGATATTGATGCCAGCGATCTTCACCCATTTGTTACATGGGGAACGAATCCGGGCCAAGGTGTTCAAATTACAGAAAATGTTCCTGACCCTGAAGATTTTTCAGATGAAACACAACGTCTAGCCGCGCGCAGAGCTTTGGAATATATGGGGCTCAAACCAGGCACACCAATGAAATCCATACCTGTTGATGAAATATTTATCGGTTCATGCACAAATGGGCGTATTGAAGACCTGCGTGCTGCTGCCGCAGTAATGAAAGGGCATGTGAAGGCCGATAATGTTAAGCGTGTACTTGTTGTTCCGGGAAGTGCGCGCGTGCGCCTGCAAGCAGAAGAAGAAGGCCTCGATAAAATTTTCCTCAATTTTGGTGCACAATGGCGTAATGCAGGGTGTTCGATGTGTTTGGGAATGAACCCTGACAAGATGCAACCGCAAGAGCGAAGCGCATCGACATCAAATCGTAATTTCCAAGGCCGCCAAGGGCCGGGAGCGCGTACTCATTTGGTTTCTCCAGCTGTTGCTGCAGCTACAGCTGTTAAAGGTACGTTTGCAACTCCATCGGATATCGATTGATTTTTAGAAGTGAAGGGCGAAAAGATTATGGAAAAAATCATTGTTCACACAGGTATTGGTGTTCCTTTGCGCCGTAGCGCTGTCGACACCGATCAAATCATTCCGGCAGCCTTTTTGAAACGCATTACGCGTACAGGTTTTGAAGATGCACTATTCGCATCATTGCGTAAAGAACCTGATTTTGTACTTAATAAACCGGAATATTCCTCTGGAAGTGTACTTGTTGCAGGGCCAGATTTCGGTACGGGTTCATCGCGTGAACACGCAGTATGGGCGTTAAAAGATTACGGTTTCAAGGTAGTTCTTTCTCCTAAATTTGCCGATATTTTTCGAGGTAACGCCGGTAAACAGGGGTTAGTTGCTGGCGTAGTTGCTCAAGAGGATATTGAGCAACTATGGAAGATCCTTGAAAATAATCCAGGAACTCAAGTGACTGTTGACCTTGAACACCGCATGGTGACCTGTGATGGCTTTACGTGTACGTTCCAATTAGATGACTATACGCGCTGGCGTTTGATGGAAGGGCTCGATGATATTTCACTGACCTTGCAAGATGAAGAATTGATCAAGGCATATGAAGATAAACGTCCATCCTTTAAGCCGCGAACATTGCCAAGCAAACATCTTCCCAAGCAAGAAGTTATTTCGGCACGCGAACCCCAATAATGTAAAGGCGTGCTGATAGGGTGATGATATGAATTTTGAAGAAGAATATGGGCATTTACTTGAAGGGCTAGATGAGGAGCACATTCGTGTGGTTCAACAAACTTTAGCTGCCTCATATCATGAAGGCCGTGCGATAACTCAAGAAAAAGTGGCACTATTGGTGCAATATGTAAAAAAGGAAATTAATAAATCTGAATATGTCTCTCGTGGTCTCGAGTTAGAATTGGGAAAGTAAAATTATTATGACTTTTTTTGATACATGGGAGAGTTATTTTTATCCAGATACATATGACGCAACTGCAGGAGTAGGTGTTTTACGTAATTTACTTGATGAACGCACTTATGAGACGTTACGAGCAAAAGAATATCTTTTAACTGAAATGCGAACAGTGGAAATATATCAGGGTGACGCAGATATCGTTCGTACTTACGATTCAGAACATATAAAAAGTATTCATGCTTACGTATTTCAAGATGTGTATGAATGGGCGGGGCAATATCGTAGTGTCGACATGTTCAAAGGTGGAAATGGATTCGCGCTTGTCGATTCAAAAAGCGATATGAGTATTGATAGTTATATGAATGATGTTCATAGCTTTATCGTAGACAACTCATGGAGTACGCTTTCTCATGAAGACTTTGCGCAACAGTCTGCTAAAGTGTTTGCTTCGTTGAATCGTGCTCATCCTTTCAGAGAAGGAAATGGACGAGCCTCTAAAGTGTTTATGGAACACGTTGCTGAGTTATCTTCGTTTCAGTTTGAGTTCCACCGTATTGACGCAGATGTGTGGAATGAAATGTCATGGATGAGCTCACCTGATCGTTTTTCTCGCGAACCTCATCCAGAATATTTATATGACATATTCACAGAGGCAGCCAGACCACGACAAGGAAAAATCATCACATTAGAGCAAGAGCGAAGCATAAAACGACACATTGAACGAGACATCATCATTCGACGTATGCGAAAAACACGAAAGAATGAAACTACGCGCACCGATGATGAGCATGTGATCTCACGTGGCCGCAGTAGATAAATTTTCTTGAAACGCAACATACATATGATTTCGCGATAGAAGAAAATGTCTTATTTATTATGCTGTAGCATAAGATGTAACCCAAAAGAGAAAAGGATACATATGTCGACACAAATGCGTATTCGTGGCGGTAAGCCCTTGAATGGACGTATTCATGTGCGTGGTGCAAAGAATTTTGTTTCTAAAGCAATGGTGGCAACCTTGCTTTCACACGAAACATCTGTGTTACGAAATGTTCCACGTATTCGCGATGTCGATGTTGTAAGTTCTCTTCTTGGACTTCATGGAACTGATATTGAATATGACCAAGAAAAAGGTGAAATCAGTATTTCACCACATGACTTGCATCTTCCGCATAATCCAAGCGAAATGGATAAATTAGCAGGCACATCGCGTATTCCTATTCTGTTTGCCGGGCCGCTTTTACATCGCTTAGGTGAAGCTTTTATTCCAGATTTAGGTGGCTGTCATATTGGCGATCGTCCTGTTGATTTTCATATGCAAGTACTTGAGGATTTTGGTGCAAGGCGTGTCCAAGGCGATGAGGGAATGCATTTGATTGCAGATTCTGGTCTCGTCGCTAAGCCTGTTCATCTTCCATATCCATCTGTTGGCGCAACTGAGCAAACTCTTTTTACTGCAGTGATGGCACGTGGTATAACTGAACTGACCAATGCTGCTGTTGAGCCAGAAATTATGGATCTTATTGCCGTTTTGCAAAAAATGGGTGCTATTATTTCCGTTGATACGGATAGAACGATCCGTATTGAGGGTGTTGAAGAACTTCATGGATATAACCACACAGCTTTGCCAGATCGCATTGAAGCAGGCTCGTGGGCATGCGCTGCACTAGCAACAAAGGGAGATATTTTTGTTGAGGGTGCTCATCAAGCGGATATGATGAGTTTCTTGAATGTGTTCCGCAAGGTTGGCGGCTCTTTTGAAGTGACAGACGAAGGAATACGGTTTTGGCATCCAGGCGGATCTTTGAAAGCCATTCCTCTTCAAACAGATGTACATCCAGGTTTTATGACCGATTGGCAACAACCTCTTGTTGTTGCATTAACGCAGGCAACCGGTATTTCTATCGTTCACGAGACTGTATATGAAAACCGTTTTGGTTTTACAGGTGCCTTGCGTGAAATGGGAGCAAATATTCAAACGTATCGTGACTGTTTAGGGTCTTTACCATGTCGTTTTGGGCAAAGAAATTTTTATCATAGCGCTGTTATTCAAGGTCCAACACAACTTCAAGGTGCAGATATCGAGGTTCCTGATTTACGTGGAGGTTTTTCTCATTTAATTGCGGCCCTTGCGGCTGATGGTCAGTCGGTTGTGTCTGGAGTTGACATCATTGACCGTGGATATGAGAATTTTATGGATAAACTTTACGCTTTGGGTGCTGACGTTGAGGAAGTGAAGTAATGGAGCAAATAGCAAAAAAAACTATTGCTTTGATTTATGGCGGTATGTCGGGTGAGCATTCGGTTTCTCTTATTACTGCTGCTTCGGTATTGCGTGCTATAGATAAAGAAAAATACGATATTTTTCCTATTGGCATTACAAAAAACGGTGTATGGGTTAAAGGTGTAACAAATCCTGAAGAACTTGAATCTATTGGCTTTGGCGGCCAGTTACCTGAAGATGGTCAACGACTTACCTTCGCCATGGATGGATCAGGTGATGTTATCGCCTTGAGCGATGATGGAAGTGAAGAAAAGGGTGTACTCGGTCATGTAGATGTCGTTTTTCCTCTTCTGCACGGGCCCTTTGGTGAGGATGGAACCCTTCAGGGGTTATGTGAAATGGCACGTATTCCCTATGTGGGTTGTGGTGTTCTTTCTTCAGCAGCGGCAATGGACAAGCATTTTATGAAACTTGTTCTCTCTCAATTTTCTTTGCCTTTTGTTGATTATGTTGTCGTGCGTGAATCTGAGTGGAAGAATAATGCGCAAAAAATTAAAGATGAAATTATGTCAACACTGCAATTTCCGGTATTTGTCAAACCGGCGCGTGCCGGTTCATCTCTGGGGGTCAGTAAAGTCGATAAAATAGAGCAGTTAGAGCAAGCGATAAAAAATGCTTACGAGGTTGATGAAAAAGTATTGGTGGAAACAGGCATTGATGCTCGCGAAATTGAATGCGGTATTCTTGGTCAACACGGGAAGATGAAGGCGTCTGTAGTAGGTGAAATACATCCTGGTGTGGGTGAAGGAGACTTTTATGATTTTGATGCTAAATATACAGATACAGAGCAGTTGCGTTTAGATATTCCTGCCCATATTTCCGATGAACTGTCATATAAATTGCGTTCCTTAGCTGTAGAAGTTGGGCAAGCCTTTGAATGCAGCGGTTTAACGCGTGTAGATTTTTTTGTGACAGAATCTGAAGATGTGTATATTAACGAATTGAATACATTACCAGGTTTCACCTCTGTGTCTATGTATCCACAATTATGGGAAGCAACAGGAATTTCCTATACGGAATTGATAGATCTGTTAATTGATACTGCGCATGTATCAGCTTAAAAATGAGAACATTTGAAGAAAGAAGACTGACGTGAATCAAAGCCTAGGCATTCAACTACCTGTTGATGCACGTGAAACAATTGACTATGTTGAAGACAATGTCCGGATGCAGCGCAGTATTTTGCCAGGTGGCATACGAGTCATCACTGAGACTGTTCCTTCATATCGCTCGGTGAGCCTGGGAATGTGGATTGGTACAGGCTCACGCGATGAAGTAGAAGGAACTTTTGGTTCTACCCATTTTCTAGAACATCTTTTATTTAAGGGAACTGCCGGCAGGTCATCGGTGGAAATCGCAGAACGCACCGATTATCTGGGAGGTTCCTTTAATGCGGCAACATCAAAGCAATATACATATTATTACGGCCATGTTTTTGAAGAAGACCTTGATAATTCTATTGAATTGCTGATGGACATGGTGATTCGCGCATCTTTGGATGAAAAAGACATGGAGATGGAGCGCGGAGTTATTTTAGAAGAATTGGCAATGTATAACGATGATGCGTCCGAGGTTGCCTCTGAAAAAATGCCTCCTCTTGTTTTCGGTGACCATCCGCTTTCACGCCCTGTCGGTGGCACAAAAGAATCTGTTCAAGCTCTTGAACATGCAAGTTTAGTAGAACATTACCGTAAACGCTATACTCCTCAAGAACTTGTTGTGGCAGCTGCAGGAGCTGTCGACCACGAAAAGTTATGTGAGCGGGTTCTGTATTATGCCCATCTTTTTGGGTGGAATGTAGAAGATGGTGTGGCAGCTAAGCGTTCTGATATCGGTCATCCTTTGCGTGCACAAGATGGAAGTGCGCAATTCTATGAACGTCATGTTGAGCAAGCTTCAGTCCTTTTATCGATGCCAGGAGTATCCCTTGATGATGGCCGTCGTTCTGCTTTATTTTCTTTGTCAATGATTCTTGGTGGTGGTACATCGTCGAGGTTATTCCAAAAAATACGAGAAGAGAGAGGCTTAGCTTACACAACATATGCGTATCCCATCTCATATCGTGAGGGTGGTATGTTCTCCCTTTATGGTGCGTGTAGCCCCGAGAACGCTGGGGAAGTAGCTACGTTGATGTCGCAGACTTTGCGTGAGATTGCTACGGAAGGAATAAGTGCAGATGAACATGAATCTGCTTTCCGACGCATTCGAGCTGATCTTGTTTTTGAAGGTGAGCGTATTTCTTCGCGTATGTCACGCTTGGGAACAGCTGATACGGTACGTGGTCGTTATGTGACGCGTAATCAACTTATCGAGCAAGCACGTAATGTTACCAGCGACAATATCGTCGAGATGGCAAAATTCCTCATTGAACAACCACGTTCTTTAGTGATTGTGGGGCCTGACGCTGCTCGCAAATATATTGACGCTGAAATATAAAATGTTGAAAAGAGAATAAAAACTTCTAAAGTATTGAATACATATGCTTTTGGAAGAAATAAGCTGTTTGTTCTTTTGTCTTGGCGTGCTCGTGTAGAAAGTGTTTAAGCAATTGGCCATTCAAAAGAATCATCATTGGTTGTGCCATTTTCTTCTGCTTTTCGTTTGAAATAGGTAACTGTATCAGTATGAGCTATGTGAGCATATTCTTGAATTGTATCTAAACTTGTGTTTTTGAGCTGTTCATAGTGTGCAATCATGGCATCAACAATATCAAGTGTTGCATAGACGTCAGCCTCGGCGTTATGAAAATTGCGCTCGTTATCGGAACAATAATGCTCAAGAAGATGTTGTAATTTGCGTGGTCCACGACGGTATTTATCAAGATATTTATCAAGATAATACGGATCAATAACAGGAGAAATTTTTATAAGGCGCTGTGTAAGAGGAATGAGGTTATTACGTTCTAATTCTCGATTTAAAATGGATAAATCAAAACCTGCGTTATAGGCAATAAGCGGGTTACCTGCGTTCATATGAGACGATATAAGTGAAGCAATTTCTTCTAAAGCATTTTTTGGATTTTGACCTTGTGAAACAGCTTGTTCAGTTGTAATGCCATGAACTCGTGTTGCAGCTTGAGGAATAGGGATGCCGGGGTTAATGATCCAATATTTCTTTTCTCTATATGTTGTGTTACTGAGCTCTTGTATTGCTCCACTTAAAAAAGGCTTCTTTGGGCGAGCAACAAGAGGACATGTGTAAATTAATGAACATGTGACAATTCGATCGGTGTAAATATTGATTCCTGTTGTTTCTGTGTCAAAACCTAATCGTGGTTTTTGAGTCCAGTTTGTCATCTTGATGTACCTTATCTGTGTGTTCTTTTGCTATTGTTTTGGATTGGCTAAAACAGTAGCGCGAGAATAAATTGGGCGCCCTGCATAGGTATTATTTGATAGAAGTGTGGAGAGGGAAACGATTTTATAATCAGCTTTTTGAATGTCATAGATAATGCAGTTCATTGCTTTAGGGCTAGCCTCGTGAATATCGTGCATAAGGATAATAGCGCCAGGATGAAGGTTCTCATTGATAATGGTACGTACTTTCGTAGCGTCTCGATGTTTCCAGTCGAGAGTGTCAATATCCCACAAAATAGCTGTTTTGTTTGCAGATTCTAAAATGTTATATGTTGTTTTATTTGCTGAACCATATGGTGGGCGCATGAATGTAGTTGTAGGTGCCTTAGCAGCTGTTATTTCATTGTCGGTAGCCTTTATTTCTTCTTCCTGTTTTTCTGCGCTAAGACGTGTTAACTGTGGATGGTTGTATGTATGGTTGCCAATAATATGACCTTCACTTGCTGCGCGTTGCACGATGTGAGGGTTTTTCTGTGTTTGCTTACCTGTTACAAAGAATGTTGCTTTAACTCCCCATGCTTTCAGTGTATCGAGAAGTCCGGGCGTATATGCGGCAGAAGGACCATCGTCAAAAGTGAGGGCTACGCATTTTTCCTTTGCGCAGTCAATATTAGATTCAAGAGGCGGAATTGCTGGTGGTTCACATGGTTGGCGGTTCTTATTTGCATTTTCAATGTTTTTGTTGAGTGCTTCGGGATCGATACTTTCGTTAACATGTGGCACAAGAGATGTTGGAGTAGATGATGCAGTAGTTGTTGCAGGTGTTTGAGGTGTGGCGGTGTTAAGAACTGAAGTAGAAGTATGTGAAGGAGTGTTAAGAGTATTTGTACTTGATGTTGTTGAGGTAATAATGGTGGTAATCCCAAGAGCAAGCATGAGAAGAATGGCGATGATAATTCCAATGATTTTACGAATAGACATAATGATAATGTGTGTTAGTTGGAAGGTTGAAAACGGTAGACATTAGTTTCACGCTGAACAAAACCAGCTTTTTGATACAGCTTGTTTGCAGCAATGCGTGTAGGACGTGATGTAAGGTCGATACTTTTTGCCCCTTGTTCCTGGGCATATGTGATTGCCGCATTGACAAGTTGTTTGCCAATGCCCCTACCGCGTGCGTTTTCGTGTACAACGACATCTTCGATCCATGCTCGTTTTCCAGTGGGAATGTCAAAAAGGACAAGGCTTAACATGCCGCGTGCGGGTTCGTTTGCGTCGGTGGTGTCGGTGAAGATGAATACATGAAGGCATTGTTGCTGGAGAAGTTCTTTGAGTTTCTCTCGCGATATGGATGGTGTAGATGAAGAAAGCTGGGGCATCATTTCGTTGATAGATGTGTATAAGCTTTCGGTATATTTACGTACGTGTTGAATGGGCATTTTTTCGCTTTCGTTGAGTGTGTGACTCTATTTTACAAAGGTCAATGTGTTTAATCTGGTTCATTATTAGGTATGTTCTCAATATCGGAGATCCAGATGTTTTTGAGTGCATCACTTGGCATGCGCCAGTCACCTCGAGGTGAGAATGAGCCTCCAGAAAGAACTTTTGGTCCATTGGGAACGGTGGAGCGTTTGAATTGATTGTTGAAAAAGCGGTGATAAAAAGTTTTTTCCCATTTTTTTATTTCTGCTAATGAATACTGGTGTTTTTCTTTTTCTGGGAAGTGGGGTGGCCATAATCCTTCAGTGGAGTTTTTCCATGCATTATAGGCGTAATAAGCAATTTTTTGAGGAGCAAGACCATGACGCAACATGTAGTACATGGTGAAATCATGTAATTCATATGGGCCAATAGTGGATTGGGTGGACTGTATTTCTTCTCCGTCTTTATGAGGGATGAGTTCAGGAGAAATTTCTGTATGAAGAATATCGTCAAGAACAGTGCAGACGTTGGGTGAAAATTCTTTGGCATTAATAACCCAGCGGATAAGATGTTGCATAAATGTTTTTGGTATGCCAGTGTTGACGTTATAGTGTGACATGTGGTCGCCAACACCATAGGTGCACCAGCCTAAAGCACCTTCAGAAAGATCGCCTGTTCCAAGGACGATGCCCCCATTGTGGTTAGCAAGGCGGAAGAGAAAGTCGGTGCGTAGGCCAGCTTGCACATTTTCAAATGTGACATCATAAATTTCTTTGCCATTGGCAAAAGGATGGTCCATTTCTTTGAGCATCTGCAGGGCTGTAGGGCGTATATCAAGTTCTTTGAAAGTACATCCAAGGTGAGTGGCCAGCATCGTGGCGTTGTTTTTTGTTTTATCTGAGGTGGCAAAACCAGGCATGGTATATGCCAATATATCGGTGCGTTTGCGCCCGAGTGTATCCATGGCTTTTGCTGCAACCAGAAGGGCTTGTGTGGAATCAAGTCCACCGGAAACACCAATGATGATTTTTGGTTGGCCAATTGTTTCTAATCGTTGGATGAGGGCAGCAACCTGAATATTGTAGGCTTCATAGCAATCACTATCAAGAGAATGAAGGTTTGTGGGAACAAAGGGAAAACGTGTGATTGTACGTTTTAATTCTAAAGCTCCTGCCGGTGGAGTGAAATCAAAGGATATTATGCGGTATGAATGTTGTGATGCAGTAGTGGAAGAATTATTATTCGTGTTAATAGAATGTGCTTGTTTGGTGTCTCTAAAAGAGGTAACACGTAAACGTTCTTGAGCGATGATGTCTAGGTCGATATCTGCGTGTTCAATATTTATTGAAGAGCTAAAACGCGGTGATTGCGCTAAACATGTACCAAGTTCATAAATCAAGTTCTGGCCGTCCCATGCTAAATCAGTTGATGATTCGCCAGGGCCAGAAGCGCAATAAATATAAGCGGATATACATCTTGATGAGAGATGTTGAACGATGTTAGTTCGTTCTTGGCTGCGCCCCACAGTGATAGGAGAAGAAGAAAGATTAACGAGAATGTGAGCTCCTGCAAGAGCTGCCTGCGTCGATGGAGGAAGTGGAACCCACATATCTTCGCATATTTCAATGCCGAAGCTAAAACGCTCATTAGTAGATGCTTGAAAGATGAGGTCGGTACCAAAAGGAACAGGTGTAGATTCATTACCAAATATGCGAAGGGATGATTGAGTGCATGATACGCCAGAAGTAAAATGGCGTTTTTCGTAAAATTCGCGATAATTAGGCAAGTAAGATTTTGGTACTACGCCAAGTATATTGCCGCGATGTATCACAACAGCGCAATTATAAATCGAATCTCCCTTGCGTAGTGGTGCGCCAACAATAATGACAGGGAGTAAGTGTTTACTTTCATGAACAATGAGTTCAAGGGCCGCGCGAGTATTGTCTAAAAGAACGTCCTGTAAGAAAAGATCGTCTAAAGAATAGCCTGATAGTGAAAGTTCAGGGAAAGTAACGAGTGCGGTATTTTCCTCATGGCAAATGCGTGCAATAGAAATGATTTCACGAGCATTTGCATGAGGATCGCCTAAATGAAGAGGAAAAGTGGAGGCTGCAACGCGCACAAGGCCATGTGAATAAGGGGAAAAAAAGGATTCTTCATTATGTTGATCTTTTTTCATGGTGGTACTTTCCTTTGAATTCCTGTCTTTCCTTTATACTTCACTAACGATGTGTCATTTTAATATGTCATGTGCATAGCATCGCGCACCTCGGTCAATGTTTTATCGGCCTGTTCATTCGCGCGCTCAATTCCTTCACTTAAAATTGTATGAATATAATCGGTATTTTTTTCAAGTTCGCTGCGCTTTTCACGAAGAGGAGCTAAGAATTCGTTGAGAGCTTCAGTGACGACTTTCTTTAATGTTCCTGCACCGCCATCGCCAATTTCATCTGCTAGTGTTTCTGGAGTTGAGTTACTTGCAAGAGCCCCGATGGTCAGAAGGTTAGATACTTCAGGGCGATTGATGGGGTCATAGGTGATATGACGATCAGAATCGGTAACAGCTTTTTTGATTTTTTTCGCTGTTTCATCTGCACTCATGCGAAGTTCAATAGTGTTTCCACGAGATTTGCTCATCTTTGTTCCATCAAGGCCCAAAATGGTATCAGATTCTGAAAGAAGTGCCTGTGGGGCTGGGAAAATAGGGGAATCGCTACCTTCAGGGCGTCCATAACGTTTATCAAATCGTTGTGCAATAACGCGAGTTTGTTCTAAATGAGGTAACTGATCTTTTCCAACAGGAACGATATTTGCTTTACAAAATAGAATATCTGCTGCTTGATGGACGGGATAGGTAAGCATTAACCCAGAAAGCGGGCGACCTTCAGTTGCTTCAAGTTCACTTTTGACAGTTGGATTACGTCGAAGTTCTGCATCTGTGACGAGGGAAAGGAATGGAAGCATCAACTGGTTAAGTGCAGGAACTGCACTATGAGTAAAAATCGTTGATTTTTCAGGGTCAATGCCTGCTGCAAGATAATCTGTCACTAAGGAATATGCACGCTCCTGAATAGGGCCTGTGCCATCACGATCAGTAATGACTTGATAATCAGCTACAAGTATCCACGATTCGATTCCCTGATTTTGAAGAGCGACCCGGTTAAGAAGTGAACCAAAATAATGCCCGATATGAAGGTGGCCAGTAGGGCGATCACCTGTTAACATGCGGTAGCGAGAAGGATTGAGTGCAATATCGGCATGTAAACGTTCGCTGACCTGACGAGCGTGTTGATATGACGCGACCGATGTAGAATTGGCAATTTTTTCTTCTGTACTCATGATTATGCTCCTCACTTTGTTTTTATCTTAGGATATTTTTTATCTGACGTGGTGAATAACATGATTGAAAGGTGACACATGAGTGGTGCTGTGGAAAAGTATTTTTTTTCCACATAGGATGGTGGTAGAAAAATCTGTTAAGAGGATAATGATAGGATGAGTCGATGAATGAGGAGGGGAACATGAAAAATTTTGTTCTTGCACGAGGAAATATGGATCGCGATGAAGTAACACGAAATGACCCAGAAGCATTGGGGTTAGCGCGTAAAAGCGAGCAGGCCCGTTATATTTTAGTTGAAGGGCAAAGCGTTGCTGTTAACCGATCGAAGCAAAATGAACTTTTGAAGCTCACCGCCCAAGAGGCGCGCGAATGGAATTCACGTGAGGCTGTGTATTTGGGTCGTATCGAAAACGTGCCGTATTTTGCTTGCGATATTTCTGATATGCTTCCCGATACTGATGTTAAACCCGCTGGCACACCTGTAATGCGCCCAGTGAAGTTGTGGGCTCATGAATGGAGCGGAAACGATAGTATTCTAGCTGTCACTGCTGTTGCTATCCATAATTGGATTCGTTCATCGCGTTATTGTAGTAATTGCGGTGAGCCTTTGGCCATTCATCCATCAGGATGGCAGGCTTACTGCGAAAATAACCATCTGCATTTTCCGCGCACAGACCCAGCAGTCATTATGGCAGTTCGCGATAATGAAGACCGTCTTCTTCTTGCGCGTAATCCACAATGGTATGGAAACATGTATTCTGTTTTGGCTGGCTTTGTTGAAGCTGGCGAAACAGCAGAATCTGCTGTTGTGCGCGAATCTTTTGAAGAAACACGTGTCAATGTGAACAAAGTAGAATACTTTGGTTCTCAACCATGGCCATTTCCGCGCTCACTTATGCTGGCTTTTAATGCTTGGACATCCTCAACTGATGATGACATCATGATTGATGGAAATGAAATGTCTGATGCTCAGTTCTTCTCACGTGATGAATTAAAGAAAGCACTACGTCACGGAAAACTCACGCTTCCAAGTCCATCATCAGTAGCACGTGCACTTATTGAAGACTGGCTTGGGCAAACAGTAGAAGAAGTAATGGAAGGATAATGGAATCTAGCGATCTTCTTTCTTGCCTTGATGAACAACAAAAACAAGTAGCGCAACACCTGCGCGGGCCCTTATGTGTGCGTGCAGGTGCAGGAACAGGTAAAACTCGAGCAATCACCTATAGAATTGCTTATGGTGTGCGCACGGGAGTCTATGAACCAACAAATGTTTTGGCGCTTACCTTTACTCGTAAAGCTGCTGATGAAATGCGTGAACGTCTTCGTTTATTAGGTGTAGAAGGAGTACAAGCTAATACATTTCACGCTGCAGCATTAAAGCAGTTAAAACATTTTTGGCCACTAGCAATAGGTGGTCACATTCCTCCTATCATCGAATCGAAAAAATCACTTATCACTGAAGCTGCAAGTTTATTGGATCTTCCAAGTGATAAAGCTTTTGTCAGTGCATACGAACAAGAAATAGAATGGGCAAAAATTTCTCTTTTTACACCCGAAGAATACGTAAAACGAGCAGAAGAACACGACAGAAATGTCTTTGATATTCCACATGCACGTATCGCACTGTTGATGGAAAAATATGAAAAACTAAAAACACAATACCGCCGTCTCGATTTTGAAGATGTTCTTCTGCTTCTCATAGGAGTTTTTCTTGAAAGGCCTGATATCCTCTCTACCGTTCAAAGGCAATATCGCTATTTTGTCGTCGACGAATATCAGGACGTTTCCCCTCTTCAACATCGTCTTCTTCGCATATGGGTAGGTCAGAGAAATGATATTTGTGTTGTGGGCGATGCTGCCCAGACAATTTATTCCTTTACGGGCGCTCGCAGTGATTATTTGTTAAATTTTCATCGTGAATTTCCTTCAACACGAATTATTGAGTTAGTAAAAGATTATCGTTCAACTCCCGAGATTGTCGAATGTGCAAATGACCTTATTTCCAAAGGAAAAACAGAAGGTTTTGTCACTTTGGTGTCACAAAAAGATTTGTGTAAGCCTGTTCTTTACAGTAATTATGCTAATGAGGATGAAGAAGTCGAAGAGATTACAAAAAAAATTGCAGTCTTGCTATCTCAAGGAGAAAAGCCAGAGGATATCGCTGTCTTGTATCGTATCAACACAAAAGCTTCTCTTTATGAAACTTCGTTATCTCATTATGATATTCCCTGTGTGATTGCAGAAAATACCAGCTTTTTTACCTTACCTGAAATACGTGAAGCTATGGTGTATATGCGCAGTATGGTATCGCTGGAATCAGAAAATTCTCTTCAAAGTACAGTTGATATGATTTTGCATCAAATAGGATGGCGCCCTGAAGGCCCTGAACTTTCAGGAAAAAAGAGAAAGAGGTGGGAAGCTCTTTTTCTTTTGCACAACCTTGCTGGTGAAGCAGAAGAAAAGGGGTATACCATGGGTGATTTTGTAGGGGAGTTGGATCACCGTCAAAAGACAGGAAATGAACCGCGTCAAAAAGCAGTAACATTATCGACTATTCATAATTCAAAGGGTTTGGAATGGAAACATGTCTTTATCGTTGGTGTGAGTGAAGGTCTTTTGCCAATTTCTTATGCTCAAGATGAGGAAGCAATAGAAGAAGAACGACGTTTGTTTTATGTGGCAATTACGCGCGCAAAAGAAACACTTCATATTTCATATTCGGGTATCGAACATAATTCATCATCTTCACGCAGAGGTAAAGCATCACGTTTTTTAGCTGATATTTATAGAGATCCTTCTGATGTTAAGAAACAAAGACGAAAAAATAAAGTGCAGAATGCTTATGAAATTATGTCGCCAGAAACACGTGATTTCTACGAATATCTTTTGCTTTGGCGATCGAAAATTGCTGCTCAATATCGATTGCCTGAACATAAGGTTTTCTATGATAGTGTTCTGGTGGACATTGCTCTTTCTCGTCCAAATAGCATGCACGAATTATTAAAGATACCAAGATTAGGAAAAAAGCGCGTTGAACAGTGGGGTTTTATGGTTATTCAAGCAATCTCTTCCTATGAAAAGACGCAGAAAAAAGGAAAGAGATCATAGTAGTGGCGTGGCTGGCCTCGAAGAGGATTTTTATGTTGCTGTACTCGCATTGTCAATCGATGTGGTGTTATATGAAGAAGAGCTTATGGAGGTACATCCGCATTCGTGATGTGGATGCGTGGTTATGAGACGTGGCCAATGCGGAAGTGGAGGAATTTTCCATAGGGAATTACGAAGTGAATGATGATCAGAAAAGAATGAGATAATGCTACGAACAGCATAAGAAGCAACCAAATCGAGATTCCCTTGCGGAATATGGTGCCCTTTCGTTCGTAGCGCTTGAGGTGCAATGACTGGCCATGAGGGATAAGTATTCATGTTGTTCATATAGAGGCAATATGCGCATGCTGATTGGTATGGTACAACGATAGGGCCGACATGTATGTCAATGTCTTCGCCCCATGCAAGAAGGTGGGGTATATGGTTATCCATATAGGATGCTGTTTGCAAGGGTGAGATAAGGTAGGAACCTGTTACAACTGCGAAATGTGGTATTCCTGTTGTGACGATCTTGGTAGAAATAGATCGAAGAAGACTTAAAAATCCATGTGATCGAGCGCTGTCAATATGAGAATGTTGAAGTAATTGTGTGTCATGGTAGCTGATGGGTGAATTGTCATTAAAAGTGATGCGGGTAAAGCCGGCACGAACTAGTCCGCTTCCAATGGCAACTCCTAGCGGGTCAAGAGTGTCAATATGTATAGTTATATTGTCGATAATAGGTTCAGAAGAGACATAAGCACTGGTGAAAAGCTTATCATCGTGTTCTACAATATTCTTTTCTTCTAATAATGAGATTGTTTTTTTAATTTCTTCATGAGAAAGCTGGCATTGCTGGCCAATGCGGGCGATTTCTTCTTCTTGGCGAGGCGTGCGAAGAAAACTAATGAAATCTTGTTGATGTGAATTGATGTTATCGATAACAACGCATGCGCGTTGGTCGAAACCAATGAGTAAACTTGTTTCGTCTTTCCAGAAAATATGAGAATTATGTTTAATGTGCATAAAAGAAGAGTACATACTGGGTGTAAGTGCTCTTTTTTTTCTGCACACATGTGGAAGAGAAAAACTTCTTATCTTCAGATGTGCTAGGCCTAGTTTTCATCAGAAGGCTTGCTTGTGTTTTGTGATTCATTGTCGCTGTCTTCTTGTGAATCATGAGTTTGAGAAAGAATATCAGCTAAAAGTGCATCAATTTCTTTATCGATATCTGCAGGCTCAGCAGGAGTAAAGAAGGTTTCTGGATTGCTTAAGTGTTCTGGAGAAGGCAGAAGATCAGGGTGGTTCCACAAGCGATCACGCTCTTCAATGCCAAGTTTTTCGGTAGCGTGTTTCCAGAATTGCACAGCTTCACGCATCTGTCGAGGTGTAACGCTCAAGCCGATCGAGTTTCCAAAAAGCAAGGAAATAGGAGAATTTTCGGCATTTCGGCGTACAAACATCTCTTCTAATGCGAGAGTGTGAGGAAGTTTGCTCATCAATGCTTGTGAACATACTGTTGTTACCCACCCTTCAATAAGTGAGAGGAGGTGGACGAGTTTATCAAGCATGGCCCGTTGGATATCATCTGGCTCTGTGATGAGAATGTTGGATAAATCGATAGTTTGCAATTCATCTGCATTTATTGACAGTGGATCTTCGATGCTATTTGCAATATCGTACAGTTCGTCTTTATTGATGCGGATACGATTTGCGTAAGCTGCAACTGCATCAATGATTTGCGGGCGGATCCAGCTTATGGAATTGTATAAACGTGCGCATGCTTGTTCGCGGGTGGCAACGAATAATTCCACTTCAGGTGTAGGAATATCAAGAGTTGAGCTGTATTCCTTGATGTTTCCAGGAATAAGGGCAACAGTTTGTGTTTCAATAAGCGGTATACCTGTATCTGATGTGCCAAAAGATGCTTGTGCAATGCTGGCCAGCATCATGCCGTACTGCATACCCATAAGAGCAGCAGAACTCGTTTTCATAATGTTCTCTAGCATGTTGCCTTCGCCTGTGTCAAAGGGAAGAGCCGGCATATCTTCCATACCTTCACGCATGATTTCAATAAAACGTTCAGCGACATTGGCGGCTACTGGTTCAGTTATTTTTTTGAAGACAGGAAGAAAATGGCTGATTGCATCAGCGCGTTTCCATGCTTCATAGCTGCCATTGCTGGGGTCAAGATTGCACACTCCATCAAGCCATAAATTAGCAGTTTGTAGTGCTGATGTGGCTTGCGATGCATCTTTATGGTTGAGTAAATCTGATGATTTTTCATTAACACTTGCGTGAGCAACTTTTTCAGCTGATTCCCAATTGACATGGCCTTGAGGTGAGCCAGAAAAAAGATTTTGAGCTTGAGCCATGATGAAATGGGCAACATCGGCACCTGCTGGCTGTGACATGAAAATAGTGCCATCGTTGCTGATGTCTTTCATGGAAGAGAAAATTTTCTCTGCTTCTTCTTCGCCCATGATGGCACGCAGCATCTCTTTCCACTTGTCTTCACGGGGATTTTCTGATTCTTCCATGGTTCTCCTTGCCTATGTTTTAGCCATTCTATAGTGTTTTTTTGAACTGTGCCTGTATATATGCTGTGAGCGTGAGTTTTGTAAAAAGAGTACATAAGCAAATAAATGTGGTTACATTGGTATATATGATTGGCGCGCGTAAGGCATCTGCAATGTTTTTTGGGGCAATGATGTTTTTATCATTATTGTTTCCAACTTCGTATGTTGTAGAATCACCTGGCCTTGTTATTAATGTCATGGGCCAAGAAGATGATCGACCAATTATTGATTTTTCTAATTCCTCGATTTTTCAAAGTAATACTCGGTTATATATGACAACTGTGTCCTCAAGTGGAGATCCTCAATTGGGGGCTTTTAGCTGGCAAGTTGCTGCAGGGCTTTTAATGGATGGTTATCAGGTCATTCCTGTTCGTCTTTTATATCCAGAAGAAACATCAGTGCAAGTACACGAAAAAACTGCAAAACAGATGCTTAATTCACAAGAAACTGCTGCGGTGATGGGAGTAGAAAAAGCAGGATATCACGTCACGATGAAACTGACGATTTCTGGATGTGAAAAAGGAAGTGAAGCGGATGAAAAACTTCAAGCTGGAGATCATATCATTTCACTTTCATACAACGGAAAAGCGAAGAAAATAGATTCTTTCGCAGCATTGAATGTTTTTCTTTCATCGGTTCCTGTGGGTAAGGAAGTGGAAATTACCTACATGAGAGGTGATGAAGAGCGCAAAGATACTATTACAACACTTTCGTTTTCTCCCAATACGGTAGGTTATGCGCGTGCTGGTTCGCGTTTAGGAATATCGGTGAATACGGAAGATGTGCAGATGCCACTTGAAGTGAATTTTCATCTTGGTGATATAGGTGGACCATCTGCTGGTTTGATGCTTTCCATTGGTGTTTACGATTACTTGACGCAAGGTTCTTTAGGGGAAACTCAAAAAATCGCTGGAACAGGAACTATTTCTCTTTCGGGAGAAGTAGGTGCTATTGGAGGAATAAAGCATAAGATGCAGGGAGCTAAAAATGAAGGTGCGCGTTATTTCATAGCTCCTGCTCTTAACTGTGATGATGTTGTAGGTAATGTTCCTTCAGGGTTATCTGTCTACGCTGTTCATACTTTAGATCAAGCGATTTATACGGTTCGCTCTATTGGTCGGCAGGACGTAACTGGCTTGCTTACGTGCGAGATGGTCGTGAATAAGTCGAAATAATTACTTTATCCTCACGAAAACGTTATTGAAAAGTCATCTCTAAAGCTCGCACGAGTTCTGGAATGAGATCAGCAGAGCCAAGCACTTCACTATCACGATCATGAGATTTGAGCCGCAAAGAACACCATGATTCGCCATTGCGCATCACGCCAACTGCCATGCGAACATCTTCACGCCGAGGGTCGTTAGCTAAAAATTTTTCTGCCTCAATAGGATTATCTGGTATCTCAGTTTCAGCGTCAGGAGGAAGGGTAATGCGCTCACATGTAATGGCAGCGCCATCAACGTTTTCCGGCCATTGAATAAGGGAGAGAAGTTCTTCCACGCTATCGGCTCGAGGAAGATCTTCTTGTTCCACACTAAAAATGGATTCTGAACTTTGAGCAGCCTCAAGTGATACATCAGGTGGTAATTGATCTACTAGTTCTGGATTATTTTCTAATGCTTTTGCTGAGCGTATAAGGGCAAAAAGTCGAATAGGTCCATCCCAGCCATAAGAGGCAACATATTTCTCTATTTCTTCAACAGCGTTTTGTATATGTGTGCTCATTGTTTACTTTCGTTACTACGGATGTTTATGAGTCTATTTTACTAAGCGTTAAGCCGAATATGATAAGAAGTGGTGACATTCTTTTTTGAACCAAGTAAAGTTAGAGCGTATATTTATAATTTGAGAGGTGTAAAACGTGGCAGTTTCAACTTTTACATTCCCTAATCCTAGTGATTTTGGTAAAGGTAAAGACGGGGTAGGAAGAAAAGCAACATCTGAAGGAGCAGGTGGTTCATCTTCATCTGTTTTTATTGTAACTTTTGCTATTCTTGCGATTGTTGTGGGGTTTTTTGTTGTCTTTGCTAATGTGTGGGGCGAGGCAAAATGGTATTCGCAAATTAAGGCGAGTAAAGTTTTCTGGACACAATGGGGTTTAGGTACACTTCTTGGTGTTGTGGGTGCGTTTGTTGTTGCGCTTGTGTTATTTGTGAATATTAAAATAGCGCGCGGGCGTGTCAAGAACATCAAACCGATCAAAGAGCCAAGTTTTTTCCGTAAATTTTTTGATGATCACCGCCTTGTCTCTCTTGTGTTGCTTCCTCTCATTGTCGGTGCATTTTTTGGTGGTTCTTTAGGGACGCAGTGGCGTACCTACGTGTTGTGGCTGCATCGCACATCGTTTGGAACGGTTGATGCTGAATTTGGCCACGATGTTTCTTTTTACGTTTTTACACTTCCTCTGTTGCACTCTCTTCTTAGCTTTGCTTTGCTTCTTTTAGTTGTCGCTGCTCTTGGCGCTGTTATTGGTCACTATGCATATGGTGGCTTTGGAATATCGGGAAATGTCGAGTTGACAAAACGGGCGCGCAATCATATTGCTGTTTTAGGCGGCCTTGCCATTGTTCTTTTGGGGCTATTTTTCTGGATTTCTCGTTACGATCTTCTTTTAGGTAATAATGCGAAGTTTTCTGGTGCATCCTATACTGATGTCAAAGTAGAAATACCTGGCTATTTGATTTTAGCTATCAGCGCCTTTATTCTTGCGGTTTTATTTGTTGCAACAACAATGATGGGGCGCTGGCGTCTTTCCGTTGTTGGTTTGTCGACTCTTCTTGTTGTGTCGTTAGTGGTGAATTGGGCATATCCATCTTTGGCTCAGCAATTTGTTGTGAACCCTAACGCTGTTGAAAAAGAAAGTGAATATATTCAACGTAATATCAATGCTACCTTGAAAGCATACGACCTCGAAGATGTGGAAAACATCAATTATTTTGATGCTAATGGTGCAAGTGATGAAGGAAATGAAGAAGCAGATGAGAAAACTGTTCAAGAATCATCTTTTTCTTTTGATGCTGATCAGCAAGAAGAAATGGCAACACAGATTCGCCTTCTTGACCCTCATGTTGTTTCTCAAACCTTTAAGCAACAAGATGCGCTGAAGGCATTTTATTCTTTCCCGAATTATCTTTCTGTTGATCGCTATAACATCGATGGTAAAGATCAAGATACCGTTATTGGCGTTCGTGAGCTCAATCTTGATGGATTGAAGAACGATCAACGTAATTGGATTAATGACCACACTGTGTATACCCATGGGTATGGTGTTGTTGCTGCGTATGGTAATACTATTGATGCTGAAGGTCATCCTAAGTATTTCCAGCAAGGTATCCCTACAACAGGTCTTTTAGGTGATTATGAGCCTCGCGTTTATTTTGGTTTGACATCTCCTGATTATTCAGTGGTGGGTGCTCCAAAAGGTAGCGAAGATAAAGAACTCGATTATGAAGATGCGTCACAAGGTGTGAAAACAACGTATCAAGGTGATGGTGGTCCGTCTATTGGTGACTCTTGGAATCGTTTGATGTATGCAATCAAATTTGGTTCTTATGAATTATACTTTTCCGATCGTGTTACAGAGGAATCACAAATTCTTTTTGACCGCGATCCTCGTGAGCGCGTACGAAAAGTTGCTCCTTACTTGACTCTTGATTCTGAAGTGTATCCAGCTGTAGTAGATATGGATGGCGACGATTCTACAAAGAAACGTCTTGTATGGATCATCGATGGGTATACGACGTCAAATAATTTCCCTTATTCGGCTCGGTCAACGATGTCAGAGGTCACTCGCGATTCTTCTACTGATGAAGTTGGTAGTAGTGTTTATAGTGAAGAAGAAGTGAACTATGTACGTAATTCTGTGAAGGCAGTTGTTGATGCTTATGATGGTTCTGTAAAGCTCTACACATGGGATGATGCTGACCCTATTTTGAAAGCATGGGATAAAGTTTTTCCTGGAATGCTCTTATCGGTTGAGGATATGAGTGCTGATTTGCTTTCACACATACGTTATCCTTCAGATTTATTTAAGGTCCAACGCTCTGTATTGGCAAAATATCACGTGCAAGATTCAGAAGGTTTCTACCGTGGTGCAGGTTTCTGGTCAGTTTCTCCAGAGCCAGAATCGACAACTTCTGATAATCAGCAGCGTCAGCATCCTTATTACATGACATTGCAGATGCCTGGTCAAGACACAGCTGAATTCTCTCTTTCTTCTGGTTTTGTTCCTGCTGGTAATGATGGTACAGTGCAGATGACAGGTTTCTTGGCAGTTGATTCAAATGCTGGTCATACTGCTGGTAAAGTTCGCGAAGGATATGGAAAACTCCGATTGCTCCATATGCCTACCGATAAAGCTATGCCTGGCGCTATGCAAGCAAACAGTGATTTCAATAATTCCACGCACACTAAAGAGTTGAAGGAAATGGAAATCAACGGAACAACGAAGGTGATTCGAGGTAATCTTCTTACCCTTCCAGTTGATGGTGGAATGTTGTATGTGCAGCCAGTGTATATGCAAGCACAAAGCGGTACAAAGATGCCGAAGTTGCAGTATGTGTTCACAGGTTTTGCTAATACGCAAGGTTCGAGTGCATCTGTTGGTTTTGCGGCTTCCTTGAGTGATTCACTTAAGATGATGAGTGAGCAGGTAAAAGCGAAAATGAATTCGCAAAGCGGAGGGGAATCGAAGAAAGACGATTCTGATTCAGGAAGTGGATCTACTCAAAGTACTCAAGGGGCAAGTGAAACTCCAAGTGAATCTACGCAAACTACTGGAAATAATGAAGCTTTGACGAAGGCTCTGGAGAATGCTCAAAAGGCGCTTGAGGCAAGTGAAAAAGCGCGTCAAAGTGGAGATTGGTCTGCTTATGGTGAAGCGCAAAAGGCTCTTGAACAAGCTGTTAATGATGCTGTGACTGCGCAAAATAAGTAGCACTATGAAATGATAGGTGAAGGTGTGTTTGTTAACGCACCTTCATTTTCTTTTTTCGTTTGGGATAAACATAATTGTGAAGCGATGCAAATTAAAGAATTCTTGTATTTATTTTGCTTGTGCAATGATGGTGCGGTTATGCACGAGTTATATGTAAAATTCTAAAACCTTTTGCTGAAGCGATTTTTTTGCATTCATATCCTTGTGTATGAAGCCATGTTGTTAAAGAATCAGCACCTAAATTCTTCCCGATCACCATATATGCATGTCCATCATCACGTAAAAGAGAAAGATGGTTCAACATGAATCTGTGAAGCTCTTCTTTACCTATTCGGATAGGTGGATTGGAAAGAATGATGCGGGCACTATGATCGCCGATTTTTTCTTGTAGTTCTTCGTATGTAGATGTTTCAAAAGAACATGCAGGATATGCATTCATAACGTTATTGTGTGCAAGCAGACGTGCGCGTGCGTTAATGTCTGTTCCATATATTTTCACATTTTTGTTACGAACATGTTGGGCAAGATAGAGAGAGATCGGGCCCCATCCGCATCCTGCATCAATGGCAATATCGTCATCGGTTAAATCTAATGAGGGTATTTTTTTTAAGAGAATGGCTGTTGCTTTATCAAGTGAGTTAGCGGAAAAAATTCCTTGTGTCGTATCTATTGCGTATTCAATGTCATTGATGGAGATGTGCTTGGTATAGATCTCCATGTTTTTTGTGTCTGTAGCGGTGAAATAATGAGCAACCACATATGTAGTGTAGAGTTTTTAGAGAAGAAAAGTATAAAATTGAGCATATTAGTGAGCAATGGAAGAGAAATTTATCGCGATGAATCAAAAAAACGGTCACTCTGATCATAATGATGATGGTGTAACATCAGGTGGAGAGCATAAAATAGATGACGATGGTATTTTGTCTCATCGCGTAGGGTCGTTGCAAAATGATCCTGCCTATCATGGGTATTGGTCAGGTGAAGATTTAGAACGTGAAGAGCGTACATCTTTGCGCCGAGTTCAAGGTTTAGAAACAGGCATTGAGCGCGAAGAAGGTGTGGATGTTGAATATCGAAAAGTGCGCCTTGAACGTGTTATTCTCATTGGTTTACATACTCAAGGAAGCGCCGAAGAAGCTGAAGAATCTTTGCGTGAACTTGCCGCTTTAGCAGAAACTGCAGGTTCTCAAGTACTCGATGCGCTTATTCAACGACGTCAATTACCCGATAAAGCAACTTATATTGGTAGTGGAAAAGCTCAGGAATTAGCAGAACTTGTGCGTGTCCATGAGGCTGATACTGTGATTGCGAATGATGAGCTCGCTCCTTCGCAGAGACGTGCGCTTGAAGATATCGTGCAAGTGAAAGTTATTGATAGGACTGCGCTTATTCTGGATATTTTTGCCCGGCATGCGAAATCTCGTGAAGGAAAAGCTCAAGTGGAATTAGCGCAACTTGAGTATTTATTGCCGCGATTACGTGGTTGGGGTGAATCGATGAGTCGACAAGCTGGTGGGCGCGTTGCTGGAGGTGCTGGCATTGGCTCGCGTGGGCCTGGTGAAACGCAGCTTGAGTTAGATAGGCGACGCATCCGAACGCGTATGGCAAAGTTACGTAAAGATATTGAAAAAATGAATCCAGCACGCCAAGCACAGCGTGCATCGCACACAAAAAACCATATTCCAAGTGTTGTTATAGTTGGCTATACAAATGCGGGAAAATCTTCTCTTTTGAATGCGTTAACGGGTTCGGGTGTTTTGGTTGAGAATGCTCTTTTTGCCACTCTTGATCCAACTGTGCGAAGAATTGAAGCAGAAAATGGCCATCCATATACTATGACCGACACTGTGGGGTTTGTAAAAAATTTGCCAACACAATTGGTGGAGGCTTTTCGATCGACATTAGAAGAAGTGGGACAAAGTGATCTTTTGCTTCATGTTGTTGATGCTTCTCATCCTGATCCTGTCGGTCAGGTACGAGCTGTCCATGATGTGTTGCGCGAGGTAGATGGTGCTCAAGATGTTCAAGAAATCATTGTTTTATCAAAGGTAGATTTAGCAAGTCCTGTTGCTATTGCAGCTTTGCGTGCGCAATATGCGGGTGCTCTGCCTGTATCGGTCATGACGGGTGAGGGTATTGAAGAGTTGCGTAAGCGTATAGAAAATGCTCTTCCGCATCCGTTTATTGAGGTGAAAGTGTTTGTTCCTTATTCTGAAGGTGCCCTTGTATCTCGTTTGCATACTGATGGAGAAATTTTAAGTGATGATATTTATACTGAAGATGGAACGATTATTCATGCGCGGGTAGACGCTACTTTATATGCAGAATTAATTGAACGTAAGCTCCTTATTGATAACGAGTGAAAAGGAAATCATGTCGGTAAAGAGTGTGAATAATGAGATGGAGTGTGTTGGAATAGAAGATCTAGGTGTGCGTGATTTCCTTGATGATGTTATTGCTGAATTGGGGGGAAGTCCGCGCGAGGGGCAGCGGATAATGGTTGATTGCGTTGAGTATGCCTTAGTTCATGGTGAAAATGCTTTGATTCAAGCTGGTACGGGCACTGGTAAATCTCTTGGTTATCTTGTTCCTTCGATTTTGTGGGCGAAAAAGAATGATACGCGCGTTGTTGTCTCTACTGCTACTTTGGCATTGCAACGTCAAATCATGGTGAAAGATGCTCCGCTTGTTTCTCGAGTGCTTCGTGAGCGCACGGGGCAAAGAGCTGTTGTTTCTTTGTTGAAAGGGTGGAGTAACTATGGGTGTCGTGCGAAAATTTATGAAAAAAATTATGATGATGCTTTGTTTTCTAAAGATACGGCTCGTTTTGGTGCTACGAAAATAGGTACTGAAGTGAAACGTTTGCGTGGGTGGTTGAAGAAAAGTAAGACGGGAGATCGTGATGATGTTCCTTTTTCTTTTTCTTCTGAAGCGTGGGCGCAGGTTTCTATTTCTAAGCAAGAGTGTCGTGGTCGTTTGTGTAGTGAATATGAGGATTGTTTTGCTCGCAAGGCCCGTTCTTCTGCAAGTAGATCTGATGTGGTAGTTACGAATCATGCTGTTTTAGCTTTGGAAACTGTGGGTAATTCTCTTATTCCGTCAAAGGATGCTTATGTGATTGATGAGGCACATGAGCTTGTCGACCGTGTAACTCAGCAATTGACGGTCGAGTTGAGTGCTGATGTGATTGCTCGTACCTATAAACAGTTGGATAGCTGTGGTGTGATGATTGCTGATATGGGTGATGTGGCTGATGATATGAAAATCATTCTTCGTGATATGCCTGAAGGTGTGGTGAAGGAACTGCCTTACGAGCTGCATGATTCTTTGTTGATGCTGAAAGGTTATCTTGTTGAGGCTTTTAAGTTGATAGAGAATCTTCCAGATGAAAAAAAGAAGGAGAAAGAGAAAAAAGCTAAAGCAAAGTTATATGCTGAAGTTTTATATGATGCTGTTGTGCCTTTTTTGGGTGAAAAGGCTGAAGACAATGAAGTAAGATGGATTGAAGAGCGAAAAGGTGTTCCGTTTTTATGTTCGACACCTGTTGATGTGGCAACGATTTTGAAAAATGGTATTTTTTCTGAAACTCCGTCTATTTTGACAAGTGCTACATTGAAATTGGGCGGTTCTTTTGATGCGATCGCAGCGCGTATTGGTTTTGCTTTTCCTGATTCTCGCGTGTGGAAGGCAGTGGATGTCCCTTCACCTTTTGATCCGCGCCGCCAAGGAATCTGCTATATTGCTAGCCACTTACCGGAACCGGCAAAAGGCATTATTAGTGATGATGTTTTAGATGAGATTGTTCGGTTGATGAAAGCGTCGAGCGGTGGTGCGATGGGATTATTTACTTCGTGGACTTCTGCTCGCCGTGCGCATGAGTACGTGAGTAAACGAATTGATACGCCGATTTTGTTGCAAGGCGAGGCGCCAACTGCCTCTTTGGTGAAGGAGTTCCGTGATGATCCTTCTGTCTCATTGTTTGGTACGCGCTCCTTATGGCAGGGTATTGATGTGCCTGGATTGACAAATCGACTTGTCATTGTTGATAAAATTCCTTTTCCACCACCTAATGATCCCTTGGTTCGCGCTCGTACAGATCTTGCGCGTACGCGCGGTGAAAATGCGTTTTTTAGTGTTTCTGTTTTTTCTGCTGCACTTCAATTGGCCCAAGGTGTTGGCAGGTTGGTGCGTAGTGTGGATGATCGTGGTGTTGTGGCACTGCTTGATAGTCGTATTGCGTATAAGGGATATGGTAAGTTTTTGCTCAATTCTTTGCCGAATTTTTGGCGCACTGAAGATCGTGAACTTGTGGAAGGATCGCTGAGGAATTTGGCTCAGGCTGCCATGGAAGAGTGCTTTAAAGAAGAGTGATTCTAGTTTTGTAACTTGTTGGTGTACACTGGTGCGTATGCATTGCCCTTTTTGTCGTAATGGTAATTCTCGCGTTATTGATTCTCGTGTGAGTGATGATGGTCAGAGTATTCGTCGCCGTCGTGAGTGCACTCAATGTAAACGGCGTTTTACGACTACAGAAACTGCTGCTTTGCTTGTGGTAAAACGGTCAGGCGTTACTGAGCCGTTTTTGAGAGATAAAATTATTTCTGGTGTGAGAAAGGCGTGTCAAGGGCGTCCTGTTCATGAGGATGATTTACTTTTATTGGCGCAAAAAGTTGAAGAAACGGTGCGTGAACAGGGGAATTCTCAGATAGAAGCCCACGATATTGGTTTGGCTATTTTAGAACCGTTGAGATCCTTGGATAAAATCGCTTATTTGCGTTTTGCGTCGGTGTATTCGAATTATGATTCTTTAGAAGATTTTGAAAAGGCGATAGAAGATTTACGCCGCAACCCATAATGTTAAATAGTTGAAGAGAACATCGAGCCCGAGAGCGCCAGTCGGCGCGAAGGCCACTCGTAGTGGCAATAGTTGGAGCCCGGGGCTTTCATGGCCCGATGTCCATGGGAGTTATTCTATTATTTTTTTTCTTTCCTTGCTGAGGTTTTATGGGGAGTAAATGGGCGAACGTGCCTGGATAGAAAAGATGGTGTTATTATTTTTCATTTGTTTCATGGGGAACATCAAAACGATACCCGACATTGCGCACGGTTGTGATAAGAGAATCGAGTTTTGGTCCCAACTTTGCGCGTAAACGGCGCACATGAACATCAACAGTTCGCGAACCTCCATAGTAATCAAAGCCCCACACATCCTGAAGTAATACATCGCGCGATATAACGTGGCCTTGATGAGAGGCAAAATAATGAAGTAATTCAAATTCTCGATAGGTCAGGTCAAGGGCTCGCCCGTGCACATGAGCCGTAAAAGATACAGGGTCGATTGTGAGCGCATCGGCAATGGTGATACTTGTGTGTTCTTCTTCGAAGTGAAGAGCCATTCCTGGTGAGTGGAGAAGGTGAAGACGGGTTTGTAATTCTGTGGCTGATGTTTGAGGGGTAACGAAATCAGCAATACCCCAATCAGGTTCAATAATGCTTAAATTTTCTGCGTTAATGGCAAGAAGAAGGGGTGGAGGCGCTTGAAGAGTGCGTGTTGCGATATGGCAGATATCGCGGGCTGCTAAGAGGTTTGTTGTGCCGTCAATAATGAGCGCTGGGGCATGGGCAACATGTTTAAGGCTTTCAGTGGTCAGTGGAGCTTGTTCGATAGGCGTAGGCAAAAGTGAAATATTGGGAAGCACATGCGTTGATTGCATATTGGTAAGCATGGTGATGGGTCTGTGCATGTGTCCTCCTCATGAGAGTGGAACTATCTGCTCTCGTCTCGTTTTGTTAATTGTACTTTATGTTATTTTGTATTTCCTTTCTGTTTCCATCAAAAGAGTATTTGCGCCTTGTGTTGTACACTTGTCCTATGGCTTTTCAATTTCCTGAAAATATTGTTCCTGAATGTTATCCCATGGCATGGCTTATTGGTTCGTGGAAAGGTGCCGGAGTGATGGAGTATGAAGGCATAGAAGCCCAAGGGTTTTTGCATGAACTTCATATTGATAATGACACTTTGGGGCCATATTTGCGTTTGCGATCAACAACATGGCTTATAGAAGAGGATGCAGGAATTATTGACAAGGAAATCTCTGGCGGTGCAATGTATGCCAAGCTCACCAAGAGTGATGTGTGGTCAGATTTTTCTGCTTATCTGCGCCCCAACCCTACAGTAGAAAAGCAAGGCGAAGCTACAGTCCTTGAAGGTATGTCGATTTCGCCATCAGGGTACAGTGCAACATGGGCAGGAATTATTCAAGGCCCACAAATTCATATGCAGGCTGATGCAATAGCGTGCACACCAAATTCTCCTGATTATCAAGGTGCTCGTATTATGGGGGGATTAGTCGAATCAGATCTCTTTTTTGCTTATGATATGGCTGCTTTTGGTCAAGAGATGGCGACGTATATGTCAGGAAGACTCTCGCGAGCAGATCTCATGTAGGACTAGGGAAAAATATGAAAGAACATCCGCTTTTTTTGCGAGAAGATGCCGTAGTAGTAAATGGTGGGATAAACGAATCTTTAGGCTATTTTTGTCCTTCAGCCTACATTAATGGGGCAATTGCTCATTTTGGCAATCCAGGCCGAGAAGAACGTTTACTGAAAGTAGGAAAAGCGTATACGTATCTTCCGCACTATGCTCTTCTAGAGGTATCGGGCGATGAACGCTGCCAGTTTTTAGATGCTCTTACAACTCAGTCTTTTTCTTCTCTGGGCATGGGAAAAAGTAGCGAATGTTGTATTCTTGATGCCCAAGGACGAATAGAATATGCAGCAGGTGTTTATGTGGAAGAACAAGCCATCTTTTTGATAGTGGAAACCTCTATTGTGCAAAAACTTCTTCATTTTCTTCTCTCGATGCGTTTTATGATGCAGGTAGATATCCGTGCATATAATGATGTTGTTATTCTGGGGACATATGGCGATTTTCTTGATAAATATACCGATCAAGCTGTATGTGTATGGAAAGATCCGTGGCCGTATGTATGTAATAACGGAACCTTTTATGGTCCAGATACAGATAAACATCCGGCTAAAGGTTTAGAGCGAAAATTATATGTTTTTCCCTCGGATATATCGGTTTCTGTCGTTAACGAACTAACCGAGCACGATGTGCCCCCATCAGGCATGATCGCATGGGAAGCTGTGCGTATTTCCAGTGCACGCCCTTCTTTTGAATGTGAAGGAAAAAATGTTTTTCCCTATGAAAACGACTGGATACGCACAACAACGCATCTCAACAAAGGATGCTACAAGGGGCAAGAAACTATTGCGAAAACAGTAAATTTAGGACGTGCCCCAAGGCGTCTTACTTTTTTCTATCTTGAGGGAGAAATACAAGAATTGCCTGCTTGTGGAACTCCTATTATGTGGAATGGGCGCGAAGCTGGGTGGGTTACATCAAGCGTGCGAAGTGCGGATGAAGGCCCTGTTGCTCTAGGGATTATTCGCCGAGTTGTACCTGTAGACGACATTGTTGATATAGGGAATTATCGAGCAGCTCAAGGTGTTATCTGTAATGCAGAAGGCACATCTTCTGTGGCCTTAAAGGAAAGGCCTGGTAAAGATTTGATGAATCATGAATTGCGCACGCGCTCGCAAGGACACGGGCGTTTGGGAATCGCTTAAATTATGATGAAAACAGGAAAGGAAGAAATATGATCGCAGGTGTTTCTCTTGTTGGTTTAGCTCAGGTGATTTTAACGCTTGCTACAACTGGTGTTGTATGTGTTGCTTTTCTTCTTTCTCTTCTTCAACCAGCCATTAATTATACGTGGGCTCATCTGTCAAAAACGACATGGCTAGTTATTTTAGGGTTTTCACTTGCTATTGTTTCTAGCTCGTTTTTTTCTTATTTTGTAGTTTCCTTTTCTTCTGCTGTTCTTATTGTCTTTACGGTAGCTGCTGTTGCTCTTTTGGCCTACATAATGGTGGCAGTATTTCGCCTTCATGTCGTTTTGGTAGCTATCATTAGTGTTGTTATTTTATCTGTAGCGGTTTTATTGATGGATGTTTTCTTTTTTATGATGATGGGATTGCTGGAGTTTATGGCATTTGCCGTTGCTCTTTATTTTCTTTTCGCTGAATTTCCGCTCTTAAAAAATGGTGATGATTCTTTTGGTGGTATGCGTGATGAACGTACAGGTGGGTGGTAAAAGATTATTGTATTCATTGCCTTAGATAGGTCAATGGCCGTAAGTTATTTGTAAGATAGGCACAGAAATTGATGCAAAAAAATAAGCAGTACCAAAGAAGATAATAAAAGAAAAGGAAAATGGCGGAGGATAGGGGATTCGAACCCCTGAGGGCTTGCACCCAACCCGCTTTCCAAGCGAGCGCCATAGGCCACTAGGCGAATCCTCCATGTGTAAAGCGTTAATAACTTTATAGGATTTTGTGTTCTCTGGTGGTGTGTTTTCTTGAGTTACGTTTCACATATGGGTGATAAATGGAAGTGTATAAGAAAAATCGGGCAATATGCCCGATTTTTCTTGTTAAGTTTTTTAATCGTTAAATGAAGAGTGTAAATAATAGAGTGTGCGTAATACTTCTACATAGATCCAGATAATGGAAAGTGTAAGTCCGTATGCACATGTCCATGCGAAGCGTTCTGGTGCTCCGTTCGCCGATGCATTTTTGATGAGTTCGAGGTCGCCAATGAGGAAGTATGCGCCAACAATGATGAGAATGATGCCAAGGATAAGTCCGAGTGGCATGCCAGCAATGGAAGTGTTGTCGAAGGATGTTTCAATAATGCCGAAGCGAACTAAAAGCATATCGGCAACAGCGTAGATGATAGCGGCGATGGCGATTGTCATGACGATGCGCCAGCCTTTTGCTGTTGTTCGTACTTTTCCTGATGTATGAAGCATGACAGATACGGCGACAACAACTGCTGTTGCGATGAGGGCTTCGGCAAAAATGCCTGGGTACATCATGTTCATTGCCATGGTAAGTGCGCCTAGAAGTGCGCCTTCTAGTGCTGCGTAGGTAATGGCGATAGCTGGGTGGACCATTTTTTGGAAAGCGCCAATAAAGCCAACAATGAGAGTGGCGATGGAAATGAGTACGGATGCTCCAAGTGTGTATTGAAGTGGAATAACGAAGGCGGTAATGAGTCCGGCAATGATGGCAACGGCGAGGAGAATTCCTGTTTTTTCCATTGCCATCTTGTATGTCATGACGCGTGGTTGTGGTGTGTATGCTGGTTGTGGGTATGTGTGGTTAGTGTTATATGTTGGTGTTTTGAGTTGTGTGCTTATGTGGGGAGCATTAGTTGGTGTGTTTGTGGATGTTTGAGGTGTGTAGCCTGGCATGGAAGGGTAGCCGTTAGGGGTTTGTGCGTTTGTGGAGAAGTAAGGGTTTTTCTCCATAATTGGGTTGTGAGCCATGTGTGTCTCCTTAAAGATTTTATGATGTACCATTTTACTTTATATCGCAATGAAAAACTGCTGATAGTTTGCGCTGGTAGGTGAAAAGTGATTGTTGAAGTGTGCTCATAGCTAATGGTAGAATGTGTGTGTTTGTTTTGTTTCTATGATAAGGATTCATTGTTTATGATACGTGTGGAATCTTTGACGAAGAAGTATGGCGGTTTTGTTGCTGTTGATAATTTAACCTTCGATGTTCCTTCAGGTAAAGTCACGGGTTTTTTGGGGCCTAACGGTTCGGGTAAATCAACCACGATGCGTTGTATTTTAGGCCTTGATACTCCTTCTTCTGGTAGTGCAACTCTCAATGGTGTGCATTATTCTCAGCTTCCTTCGCCAATGACGCAAGTGGGAGCTTTGCTTGATGGAAAAGCTTTTCATAAGGGGCGCAGTGCATATCAGCATTTGCGTACGGTTGCTCTTACACATGGTTTGCCTGAAAGGCGAATTTGGGAAGTTCTTGAATTAACTGGGTTAACGTCCGTTGCTCGCAAGAAGACAAAAAAGTTTTCTTTAGGTATGTCGCAGCGCCTAGGTATTGCTACTGCTTTATTAGGTGATCCTGAAATTCTTTTGTTTGATGAGCCGGTCAATGGTTTGGATCCTGAAGGTGTGTTGTGGGTGCGCTCGCTGATGCGTTCTTTGGCTGCTGAAGGGCGTACAGTTTTGGTGTCTTCGCATTTGATGAGTGAAATGGAAAATACTGCTGATAATGTGGTGATTATTGGTCGCGGTAAGCTCATCGACCAGGGGCCAATGGAGAAATTCACTCATGATTCGCGCAATACTGCTGTTGTGGTTGCTGGCCCTCAGGTGAATGATATCGAAAACGTTCTTAAAGGGGCGGGTAAACAATATCATCTTCTTCCTGCTGATGAACTTCATCCTTTTGGTTCTGTGAAGATCATTGGCACTACATGTGCCGAAATAGGTGCTCTTTTACATAAGAATAATGTTGAGATACATGAACTTATCTCGCAGAATAAGAGTCTAGAAGAAATCTTTATGGAGCTCACTGCTTCTTCTGTTCAATATGTTAGCGGCGCACAAATGTATCCGCCAGCTAGTTTTCATGCAGGGCAGCCTGTTGCGGTTCCTCAATCACCCGTGCTTGCACCTACAGTTCCTGCTCAAGAAGTAACGTCACATAGTGCAGGAGCTGCGGTGAATGGTCATATGTCATCTGCTGCTACAGAGGAAAACTTTATATCCGATGTCCACAATGCTGGTGAAGAAGGAAAGTAGGGGAGAAATGAATAATATTATTGAAACGACACCTGCACAGACAGCTTCTATACAAAGCACAGCAGTACCTCGTCAGTCCATGTTTTCCTCGCCTCAGTACAAATCTTCTCTATGGCGCATGTTTCTCTCTGAGCTGTATAAGTTGAGTGTGGCCTGGGGGTACTGGGTTACCGTTGTGCTTGCCGTTTTTGTCCATGTGTCTTTTGCGCTTATAAGTAACGCGTATGACCCTGTATATTTTTCGTCTGAATATGTCACCGACTTTGCCTCTTTGACGATTTTCTTTATCACTATTTTAGCGGCGTTATCGGTCTCATCTGAATATACGCATAATACTATGCGAACAACCAGCCTTTCATCTGCTCATCGTCTCACGGCTTTTCATGCAAAGATGATGGCAAATATTGTTTATCACGCTCTCTTTTCTGGTCTCATTATCGTTCTTACTCTGCTTATTCATATGACTTTTGCTCTTGATGTTGATTTTGATGGATATAAGCGTCCTTTGTTTGTGTATTGGGTGCTTTTGACTCTTTCATCTGTGATGGCTGCTGGCCTGGCGTATGTTGTGCGTTCCACTGCCGGAGCTGTAACGATCATTATCGGTGTTTTTCTTGTAGCTAATATTTTGACGATCATTGACAATGAAACATGGAGAAACTTTTTGATTAATGGTCTTCCATCCCAAGCTCTCAGTAATGCTGTTATGGATGATGCTTATGCGGAAGCGAATAAGATGTGGGCAGAAACTCAAGGTTTGACAATGTGGAAC
>JAGBKC010000023.1 GCA_017934115.1 Actinomycetaceae bacterium
CATTATTTTCTTTTTCATTAGGATAATCCTTTTCTACATTCGTTTAAGAAAACTTAAACAAGGGAAGCCTACCCTAACTTAATGAAAAAAGGAATACCCACCTACCTCATGAAACACACTCACCACTGCTGTTACTTAGCGTAACTTTCTATGATATTTATTTCAACTTCTATCGCATGGCGCTCACGTTGCACATTCTCAATATGTTCAGAGTATACAGATGCCTCTTCAGAAGAAAAGTTACTTTCAGTTTCTATTCGTTTTTCGTGCTCTTCCATTAAAACGGTAACAGCCGAATAGATAGAATCGGCAGATTCTTGACCATCGTTTTCTTTCAGCGTTTCTTGCAGCTCTTTCAATGAAGCACCTGCATTTTTTATTTCTTCTTTCAATGATGAACGAAGATCCTGCAAAAGATTTTCCTTATATATATTCGTGGAGTTTTCCAATAATTCAATTGATTTTTCCAGTTCACTTGTTCCTTGAACATAAATACGAGCAGCTTTTGTTTTTGTTTCATGATCTGTGGCGCCAGCATTTGTTTTTTGTGCAGTTTTTTTACTGTTATATGCTTTTTCATGAGAATTTTTTGCGTCTGACAAAACATTCTCTAAAGAATCACACACCGATGTATAAGAGTATTTCTCTGAGCATTCCTGATATACATTTTGCACACTTTCAACAACAGACCAATATTTCTTTTCTGTTTGTGTATATACATCCTGAGCATTAGCAAAATCGCGCGAATCACTGCCCCCATGATTCGTCATCCAGTACACGACAAAACCTGCAGAAACAAAAAGCGCAACCACCACAAGCACTATCATGAACGCTAATCCGTGGCGAGGTTTGAGTTCTTCATCAGAATCCATATCCACTCCAATACTCTTTGAGACAAGCCTACAGGAAAAGCACCCCACACATAAAAGCGATAAGTTTTTACTTACACCACATACAAAAAAGTTATTAAGTCCTAAACACTCAACAAAACACGATGTAATATGTCATCTGGCCACATAGATAAAGAGGTACATAATGAGCGAAAAAACCGCACAAGAACACTATGAAGACATTGTGGGTTTATCAGGCCCACTTCCTGTTACAAATGTCGATACTCCTCAAGCTGTTGGCCTTGTTTTAGGTAATGACATTTACACACCAACACCACTACCACCTTTTACACGTACACTTACAGATGGTTTTGCCGTACGTTCTACCGACGTAACACCAGGCCAGCCTCTTCATGTGATGGCTGATATGCGTTCAACAAACGATGAAGGCCCAACACTTTCGCCACATACATGCATTCGTGTTGCAGCGCAATCACACCTGCCTATTGGCGCAGATACCGTTTTGCCGGAATCAAAAACTCTCGAAAAAGACATTCTTCACTCAACAACACCTGAAGCGATTACCCCAACAGAAAAAGTAACACTTGGTCAATACGTTAAAGGAGAAGGCGAAGAACTTGCTGCACACAGCCTTCTTTTCCGCGCTGGCACCCAATTAACATCCGCGCATACGGCAGCTTTGCAATCTTTAGGTTTCAATAGTCTTCAAGTACATCGTCGCCCACGTATCGCTATTATTTCCACACACTCAGATATATCTCCACATAAAACTCTTCTTACTAAAGGAACCGTTCCTGATTCTGGATACCAACTTGTTGAAGGCTTTTTACGTGAAAACAACGTGCTGACAACGCCTGTTAATTCCGCAGGTTTCACACCTCAAACGATCAATGAACTCCTTTTGAGCTGTTCAGATTCAGTTGATGCCATTATCACTACAGGGCATACAAGTTCACTGGTATATAAATCAGTTCAAAATGGCTACATTACCGAAGGTATTTCTTTTGACACTATCGCCATGAGCCCCGCAAAAGCACAAGGATATGGACACATTGTTTTACAGTCTCCATCAACAAGTGGAACATATGGATTTGAAACAGTTCCCTCAAAGACTATCCCGATTCTTTGCCTTCCTGGAACTCTGCTATCAACATATGTTTCACTGTATATGTTTGTATTGCCACTGATCGACAGCTTAAAAGGCAAACCAACGCGTGCATATAAAACGCTTTTTCACGAAGAAACAGTGGGCACATCATGGGCACACAAACCAGGTCGCGAACAATATATCCCGTGTATACGTATGCCTGACGGTTCTATTGTTCCGTCAGGTTCACAAAGTGCCGGTTCATCGCATTATTTAGTGACCGTTCCTAATGCAACCGGTTTAGCACGTATTCCCGCTGATGCAGGGAATATTCAGCGTGGCATGAAGGTTGATGTATTGTGGACGAACTCCCCTATGGGTTTTTAGAATAGGCACTCCTCAGACACATAAAACACCATCAACACGTTTATCAAATACATCCATAGGGATATCTTCTTGAATATATTCCTGTTCGTAGACACACGCATAAATAGGGATATGTGACGTTAATCTTGCTAAAGATCTGTCATACCATCCGCCCCCCTGCCCAAGGCGTACGCCTTTTTCATTTACTAAAAGCGCAGGAACAATCATGATATCTACAGATACATCTGGCAACTGCATAGGCGTTCCTTCAGGATAATGCACACCACCATGTGTACTCACTAAAGAATCAGACCCCTCAAACCATGCCCATTGAGGCGGCAACATCTGTGTCATATGTGGTAAAAGTACGCGCTTTCCTTGAGAATAAAGAAGATTTATCGCTTCATGTGTTGATGGTTCATTTGCGACAGAATAATATAAGGCCACCGCCTCATAAGAGCGGCACACATCAAGAATGCGTTGAGTCAATCGCTTGGACGCATCATATTTTTCTTTCTCACTCATCAAAGCCCGACGCTTCCGCACCGCAGCTCGCAAACGTTTTTTCTCTTCACGCATTCTCATACCTATCTCTTCTGCTTGTCATCAACTTACCTAGAGTGCTTAGCAACATAGCTGTCAAAAAAATATACACTAGAACAGCAAAGAACAACACAAAGGGATAAAATGACAACCGTTGCTGAATTTTCGCAGTTGTGCCTTAACCTTAGCCAAGCACTTCCGCCTTTCAATATTGAAATCGTTGATGCACTGGGATGCATTACATCCGAAGACATCCACAGCAAACTCGATATGCCACCGCATAATATTGCTACTACCGACGGTTATGCCATCACTGCCATAGACAAAGAGAAGTTAGAGAGCGATGGAAAACTTTCTTTGCCTGTTGTAGGCGACGTGCACGCACACTCCACTCATCATGACACCGTTACCGATGGAACATGTGTTCGCGTCTTTTCTGGCTCACCACTTCCCCATAGAGCTTGCCACGTTGTTCGCCTCGATCATACCGACCGCGGTGATGTGACTGTCAATATTCATACATTTTCTCAACGTACTTACATTGAAGAAACAGCACGCATCGCCCATGCTGGCGATGTCATTATCAAGGCTCATACGCGCCTTACTGCTAAACATATCGCCCTTCTCGTGGCCGCAGGATATCAACGCGTAATGGTCCATCCCACTCCTCGCGTTGCCATCATCAGTATCGGCAACGAACTCATTGACCCTGGCACACCTTTGACCATTGGACACACCTACGATGTGAATAGCTACGCTCTGTCTGTTGCAACAAAAGCCGCCGGCGCTGAGGTTTATCGTGTGCACGCCAGCAACGATGACCGCCATAGCTTACGCGATATTATTGACGATCAACTTGTGCGTTCAGATGTCATCATCACCACTGGAGGGCTCTCCGAAGGCGATCACAGCCTTAACGACATAGTGAGCACTATGGAAAACATGCGCCTTGAAAATATCTCCATGACTCCCGAGGCAAAAATAGGGGCAGGAACAGTTGACATGGATAATACTCTCATGTTCTGCCTTCCTGGAAATCCCGTGGCTGCACTAACATGTTTTGATATTTTTATTCGCCCAGCCTTGAGGAAAATATCTGGGTACACACAGAACCAGACACGTATCATAAAAGCCAAAGCTTCTACATCTTTTGAGGCTACCTCATCGCAACGTGATTATATAAGTGTATTCGTAAGCGGAAATCCAAGTGAAGGCTACACTTTTACCCCTTTGCATGATGTATTCCATCGCGATGTTTATACACTTTCCCAGGCCAATGGATACGCGATCGTACCTGAATATAAAGAATATGTAGCATCGGGAGACGAACTGGAATGTTTTATTTTCAATAAATAAAATTTCAACTCACCCCCCTCAATATGTTAAAGAGTTGTAATACTCATTGAAAATGAGAACGAGCAAAAGAAATACTGTTATTTAAGCTCTGTCAAACTTGCAACGGCGCGCCTGTAGTGCAGTTTCTCTCTTTACGATATCTTACATACTATGGAAGTACAGGGGATATTACTAAGCGCAAGCCTGCTTATTGGCGCGTTTTTTATCATTTCCGCTGTATATACGCGTTTTTCTGCGTCTGAAAACAAACATGCTCACACTCATGATGCCCACGAAAATACACGCCCCGTTCACTTAACACGAACACGGACACACATCAATATGAGCAACGATCACGGATATCTTTTCCCTAAAAGAAAGCGCACACCCCAAGCTTCCCGTTATTCACGCCTTGTGCGCCAGCGTTCTTTACGCCATTCACGCATGAATGCACGAGCGTCACAAAGGCGTAAATTCATCGTTGGTATTGGATTGAGTTTCCTTCTTATCCTTTTAACATGGACGCTTACCTATTCTTTCCATTTTTCCACTGTTATTTCCACCATCATCACAGTTCTCGCTCTACTTTTTATTTCTTTTTCTGGATACATCATCGATACTATCGATAAAGCGACAGAGCGCGATATTGACGCTTTAGAAAAGCTTAATAGAGCTATCAGTAGAGAACAAAAAAATATGCGCCACGGTGGTGTTGCCGGAATGGCCCGCGCACACAAATACGCTTCCCAACGCTCATACATAACTCAAGAAAAAGAGGAGTTTTCTTCACCCACACAAAGCGAGCGTATTATTCTTGACTTCCCTGTGCACGCACGCACTGCAACACCTCACGAGCATCACACGTCTACACATTCAGGAACTTTTGTTTCCTCACACCCTCAGGCACATAGGCATCTTTCTTCGGCCTCACTAACAACAAATAGGAATACGGACGGTGAACATTCTCCTTCGGTACATTCAGCACCAGCAAGTGCAACATCTCCTTACTCTGCCGATGTTCCTACTTCCACTTTCTCCAGTTCGCAACGTACCAAGCAGGTTGCACCACGCCGCAAGGTAAAGCCACTACAACTTGAACCTTATGCAACTGCCCCTGTTCCTTATCGACCTAAACGTTTAGGGGAATACATTCATACAGACTCAAGCATCACTATCGACAATGATTCTACATATGTGCACGATGCACACCTTGAAGGTGGATCCATTTTAGATAGCCTTCTCGAACGGAGAAGAGCTTAAAACATCCCGCCACTCGCACGGTCACGCCATCAAGCCCTTCTGACGGGTGACTAACTATCAAACATACATGTTAGAAAAATAACTTTCACACTCCCCCATCGGCTTCTTGTTTTTTTAATTATGTGATAGTGTAAAAGTTACCTCGTTATGAGGGGCTATGGCGCAGTTGGTAGC
>JAGBKC010000024.1 GCA_017934115.1 Actinomycetaceae bacterium
AAGGTTTGACAATGTGGAACTGGTGGCAAGAGATGCTTGTTTATTGTGGATATGTATGTGCAGGTTATATTGGTGGTCTTATACGTTACGTGAAATCAGACGTGTAAATATACATACCAAAATGCCGATAAGGAAGGCTGCCTACATGAGTGGCCTTCTTTTTTCTTTTCGGCGCGTAATATCTGCGATGTAGACAAGAAAATATAGGCTTAACATTTATGAGTATAGCTGTATGCCCAGGTTCGTTCGATCCCGTCACATATGGACACATTGATATTTTTCGACGCGCTTCGTTGTTGTTTGATGAAATTATCGTAGCGGTCGGTGAAAATCCGTCGAAAGAGTATATGTTTACCTCTGATGAGCGTGCTCAAATGATACGAACGGCAGTGACGGATATTCCTGGTGTGCGTGTTGATATTATTCCTGGTCTTTTAAGTGATTATTGTCGTGATATCGGAGCGCAAATCGTTATCAAAGGTGTTCGCAGTGTTGCTGATTACTCAGATGAAGAAACGATGGCACTTCTCAACTATAAAGCAAGCAATGTGGAAACGATGTTTATGCCCTCAGATCCTTCTTTTGTGCACATTGCCTCACGTTATGTAAAAGAATTGGCAAGTTATGGGGCTGACGTGAGTGAATATGTACCTTTTCACGTTAGTGCAGCAATTAAAGGAAAATTATCGAATTCTCGTTTTGTTTAGAATAAGATAAGGAAAACAGCAGGTAAAGGGGTAATATGGCTCATTCAACGCAAGAAACACTTTTGGCGCTTCTTGATGATATATCACAAGAAGTAGAACAAGCAAAAACAAAAATGTTTGATTCGGCAACTGTTCTTGTCGATAAAGCTCTTATCCTTGATCTTGTAGATGCTGCGCGGCAGGCGCTTCCTCGTGAACTTACGCATGCTGAAGAACTTTTAGATAAAGCGCGTAAAGAGCATGATCGTTCGCGCGATAAGGCTCGTGATATTGTCGATGAGGCACGCGCAGAAGCATCACGAATCGTCAAAGAAGCTAAAGAGAAAGCTGCACGTTTAGTAGAGAAAGATTCTATTACTATTACCGCGAAACGTGAGGCGCAAAAAATTATTGATGAGGCGAGCTCTCAAGCAGATAAATTAAAGCGTGGTGCTGATGAATATTCAGATGCTTCTTTAGTTGCGCTTGAAGGTCATATTGATTCCTTTGATGATGACCTCAGTGCCTTGGTTGAAAACATGCGCGTTCAATTAGATGCTATGGCAAGTCAAATCAAAAGTGGCCGCAATGTGATTGCGCAGCGCAGTGATGATTATTCTCCTACATCTGTACGTTTTCCAACCTTGGATGAAGCTGTGATTGATGATGAAGATGTGGTGATCTCATCAAGCGGCACTGATGGAGAACTATCATCGTTTCCATCTTTGAAAGAAACACGTGAAGGGCGCATTTCTCAAGATAGCATCCCTACAGCTGTTGAACCGTTAGAAGAACTTGAGGAAAAATAAATCCATGAGTAATGAATCTGAGTATGTTTTTTCCCTTTTGTCTCTTCCTCGTCAGCCTGGGGCAACATTATCTATAGACGAACACCTGAGTGTGCCAAATGATACGGGTGTGAATATGGCGCGTGTTCACACGGAAGATAAGTTAGAAGTGCATTTTTTACTTTCTTCGGTTAACGAAGGTGTGTATGTTTCAGGTAGTGTGCAAGGAAAAGTTGATGCACAATGCGCGCGTTGCTTACGAGATTTTTCTTATGAAGAAACTTTCGATGTTCATGAGCTTGTCTTTTATCCTGATAAGCGTGCTGTTCTTGTAGAACAGGGAGATGAAGACGCAAAGGAAGCATACGAGATTATCGATGACCATATCGATATTGAACCATTGATCCGTGATGCTTGCGTATTAGCGTTGCCGTTTACTCCTTTGTGTTCGCCTGATTGCTTAGGGTTATGTAGTGAATGCGGTATTCCTTTTGATGAACTTGACGAAGATCATCATCATGACGAAAAACATACTGATGAAGAGGATATTTTCTCAGCTCTTGAGCGTCAATTGCGCGAAGAAGAAGAAAGTTAGTTAAAGGTGAGTAATGGGATATAAAGAACTTGTTGAGCGATGGGGGGTGGATATCGAACGCCCCTTATTGCGTCAAGCATTAACACACCGATCATTTGCTTATGAACATAATGAGCCACATAATGAACGTCTTGAATTTCTTGGCGATTCTATTTTAGGTTTTGTGGTTGCTGAAAAACTTTATCGTACGTACCCTGATGCGTCCGAAGGTGATATGTCGCGTATGAAAACATTTGCTGTTTCTGAGCGAGGTTTGGCGGAAGTTGCCCGCCGCCTTGAACTGGGGGGGCATATTCGCCTTGGTAAAGGTGAAAAGAAAACGGGGGGTGCAAATAAAGATTCTATTCTCTCTGATACTGTTGAGGCACTTATTGGTGCAACGTATATGCAACATGGCATTGATGTTGCACGTAAGATTGTTGAAAAATGGACGCAGAAACGCCTTGATGACGCCAGTGTATTAGGCCCTAACCTTGATTGGCAAACAAGCTTTGAGAAAAAAATTCACACTTTTGGAGTCGAAGGTCTTCTTGAATTTGAATTCACCAGTGAAGGTCCTGATCATGAACGTATATTTTATGCTACTGCCTTTTTAGGGGAAACTCTGTGGGGCAAAGGAAAAGGA
>JAGBKC010000025.1 GCA_017934115.1 Actinomycetaceae bacterium
CAGTTCGGTGGCCAGCGCTTCGGTGAAATGGAAGTGTGGGCTCTTGAAGCTTATGGGGCATCGCATACTTTGCAGGAAATGCTCACTATTAAGTCTGATGATACTGTTGGCCGTGTCAAGGTATATGAGGCAATCGTCAAGGGCGATAACATTCCAGAACCAGGCATTCCTGAATCTTTCAAAGTGTTGATCGAAGAAATGCGTTCTTTATGTTTGAATGTTGAAGCTTTGGATGCAGAAGGTGAGTCTATCGACCTTCAAGATACAGAAGAAGATCAGTTCCGTAACCAAGAAGAGAAGAAGGAAGAAGTAGTTGTTTCTGCTGATCTTGGTGACGAACTTGCTGAAGGTTTAGATTTATAAATTCGTGTCAGAGCATAGTGAACTAAAAGCGCCAAGTTCACTATTGTCTCTGCTGTGAAGAATACTTGTTATGGCGTTTGGAAACTTGAGGAAGTAGGAAATCTTGCTCGACGTCAATCGTTTTGATAAGCTCCACATTGCTTTAGCTACAACTGAAAATATCCGTAGCTGGTCTCATGGTGAGGTAAAAAAGCCAGAAACCATTAATTACCGTACGCTAAAGCCAGAACGCGATGGTTTGTTCTGTGAACGAATTTTTGGCCCTACACGTGATTGGGAATGCCAATGCGGTAAGTACAAGCGCCCTCGTTTCAAGGGAATTGTTTGTGAGCGCTGTGGCGTTGAAGTTACACGTTCTAAGGTGCGCCGTGAACGCATGGGTCATATTGAATTGGCAGCACCTGTTACACATATTTGGTATTTCAAGGGCGTGCCTTCTCGTTTGGGATATCTTCTTGATATCGCTCCAAAGGATTTGGAAAAGGTTATTTATTTTGCGGCTTATATGGTCACTGATGTGGACGAACAAGCTCGCCATGATGATCTTCCAACCTTGCGTGCTGATCTTGAAATCGAATTGAAAGCTCTTGAAAATGAGCGTGATGTCGCACTTGATGAGCGTCAAAAGAAACTCGAAAAAGATCTTGAAAATGCTGAACAAACTGGCGAAGATGTTGCAAAGATCAAACGTACTGCTAATAACGATTTAACGCGTATTCGCAAAGATTCTGAGCGTCACATTGAGCGTTTGAACAACATGTGGGATCGCTTTACCAGCTTGACTGTTGGTGATTTAGAAGGCGACGAAGATCTTTACCGCGAAATGGAATTACGATATTCCGATTATTTCTCCGCATGCCGTGGTGCAGAAGCTGTTCAAAAGCGCCTTCAAACTTTCGATTTACAAGCAGAGCATGACCGCTTGGTAGAAATCATTGAAACTGGTACTGCGCAGCGCAAAACACGCGCTTTGAAGCGCATCAAAGTCGTGAATGCTTTCTTGCAGTCTGGAACAAAGCCAGAATCAATGGTGTTAGATGTTCTTCCTGTTATTCCACCTGATTTGCGTCCAATGGTCCAGTTGGATGGTGGACGTTTCGCAACATCTGATTTGAATGATTTGTACCGTCGTGTCATTAACCGTAATAACCGCTTAAAGCGCATGATGGAACTCAATGCTCCAGAAATCATGGTGAACAACGAAAAGCGCATGTTACAAGAAGCCGTTGATGCTTTGTTGGATAATGGCCGCCGTGGTCGCCCAGTTCAAGGTGCTGGAAACCGTCCTTTGAAGTCCCTTTCCGATATGCTTAAGGGTAAGCAGGGACGTTTCCGTCAAAACTTGCTCGGTAAGCGTGTTGACTATTCAGGTCGTTCGGTTATCGTTGTTGGCCCTGAATTGAAACTCCATCAATGCGGTTTGCCAAAGATCATGGCGCTTGAATTGTTTAAGCCTTTTGTGCAAAAGCGTCTTGTTGATCTGGAAATTGCAAAGAATATTAAAGCTGCAAAGCGTTTGATCGATCGTCAGCGTGCAGAAGTGTGGGATGTTTTGGAAGAAGTCATTCAAGAACATCCAGTACTTTTGAACCGTGCGCCTACATTGCATCGTCTTGGTATTCAGGCCTTCGAACCTCAACTGGTTGAAGGTAAAGCTATTCGTTTGCATCCACTTGTGTGTGCTGCATTCAACGCTGATTTTGACGGTGATCAGATGGCTGTTCACTTGCCTTTGTCAGTTGAAGCGCAGGCTGAAGCGCGTATTTTGATGCTTTCTGCTAATAATATTTTGAAGCCTTCTGATGGTCGCCCTGTGACGATGCCTTCGCAGGACATGATCATTGGCTTATATCATTTAACAAGCTTGCGCGAAGGTGAAGCAGGTGAGGGGCGCTACTTCTCTTCTATGGACGAAGCTCAGATGGCCTATGATTTGGGTGAATTACATCTGAACGCGTTGTGTAAGATCCGCTTTGAAGGCGATGTTCCACCTCCACGCCAGTGGGTAGCGCCTGAAAAGCATGAAGAAGGCGATAGCTATATTCTCGAAACAACATTAGGCCGTGCATTATTTAATGAAACGTTGCCATTGACATTCCCTTATGTCAATGAGGTTGTTGATAAGAAGAAGCTTGGCCAGATTGTCAATGAACTTGCTGAACGTCATGAAAAGGTTGAAGTTGGCGCTTCGTTGGATGCTTTGAAGCAAACAGGTTTTTACTGGGCAGGCCGCAGTGGTGTTTCCATTGCCGTTTCTGATGTTATTGTTCCAGATTCAAAGCCTGAAATCATCGCAGCTGCAGAAAAGAAGGCAGCAAAGATTGAAGAGCAGTTTAACAAGGGTATGATTCTCGATCAAGATCGCCGTGAAGGTCTTGTGAAGCTCTGGGGCGATACGACAAATGAAATCGCTGAAGAGATGAAGAAAAATTTCGCTCCTTTGAATACTGTTAATCGAATGGTTGCATCTGGTGCTCGTGGTAACTGGGAACAGCTCCGTCAGATTGGCGGTATGCGTGGTCAGGTTGCTGATCCAAAGGGTACGATTATTCCTCGTCCAATTCAGTCGAATTACCGTGAAGGCCTTTCGGTTCTTGAATACTTCATTGCTACTCACGGTGCACGTAAGGGCTTGGCTGATACAGCTCTTCGTACAGCTGATTCGGGGTATTTGACTCGTCGTCTTGTTGATGTTTCTCAAGACGTTATCGTACGCGAACACGATTGTGGTACATCTGCTGGTTTGAAGAAACGTATTGCTTACGTAGATGAAAACAAGAATCTCGTTCCAGATGAAATGCTTGATACAGCTGTTTATGCACGTATTCTTGCTAAAGATGTTATCGATGATAACGGCGATGTTATTGCTAAGGCCGGTATTGACCTTGGAGATGAAGCAATTGAAAAGCTTATCGATTCTGGTGTTACAGAAGTAACTGTGCGTAGCGTGCTTACATGCCAGTCGAAATCTGGTACGTGTGCTTTGTGCTATGGACGCTCTATGGCAACAGGTAAGCTGGTTGATATTGGGGAAGCTGTGGGTATTGTTGCTGCACAGTCGATTGGTGAGCCTGGTACACAGTTAACAATGCGTACCTTCCACACTGGTGGTTCTGCATCGGCTGATGACATCACTCAGGGTCTTCCACGTGTTCAAGAACTTTTTGAAGCTCGCACGCCAAAGGGCGAAGCTCCTATTTCCGAGGCAGCTGGCACTTTACGTATTGAAGACGGTGAACGCACTCGTAAGCTTATTGTTGTTCGTGACGGTGCTAGTGAAGATGAAGATTTGATTTATTCCGCATCTATGAACGCAAAGCTCCTCGTTCAAGAGGGTGAAGCTGTTCAGCCTGGTCAACAGCTTGTTGAAGGTAGTGTTGATCCAAAGAAGGTTTTGCGTATTTCAGGGCGCCGTAAGGCACAGCAACATATTGTTGATGAAGTGCAGCAAGTTTACCGCAGCCAGGGTGTGGAAATCCATGACAAGCATATTGAAGTGATTGTGCGTCAGATGCTTCGCCGCGTTACTGTTTTGGAAGCTGGAACAACTGATCTTCTTCCAGGTGAACTTGTTGATGTGACGATCTTCGAAAATGCTAATCGCGAAGCAATTGCTCAAGGTGGCAAGCCTGCAATGGGACGCCCAGAACTCATGGGTATCACAAAGGCCTCCTTGGCGACAGATTCTTGGCTTTCTGCAGCATCCTTCCAGGAAACAACGAAGGTGCTCACAGAGGCAGCTTTGAACTCTAAGAACGATCCGCTCTTAGGTTTGAAAGAAAACGTTATTCTCGGTAAGCTCATTCCTGCTGGTACTGGTTTGGAACATCTTCGTTCTGTGAAGGTCGAACCAACAGCTGAGGCTCGAGTTGAATTCGAGAAAACAATTGGTTTCAATAATCAAGAGAATGATTACATTGATGATGGCTTTGGATATGGCGATTATTCAGTGTTTGATTTGAACTCAGGTTATGGAACTACGTATTAAACGAGAGCTTGTTGTTTGTGAAGTGAGCTGACGTTTCGCGAACAACAAGACATCGGCCGTTATACGCGGGTTGCTTCTCGTTTGTGGTAATGCCTACTTTTCTAACGAGTTGGCGTGATAACGGCTAATCTTGTGAGAGTTGCTAGTAAGTGCTTTCACGCTTTCTTAGTTGCATCACTAAGAGGGCTGCTTTTGCGGTTATGTTGCAAACTGCAAGGGCAAAGCGTTTGTCTATATAATGAATTACTCAGGAGAAAAAGAGTGCCTACAATTCAGCAGTTGGTCCGTAAGGGCCGCTCTTCAAAGCTCCGCTCGTCAAGTACGGCAGCTTTGAAAGGAAGCCCTCAGCGTCGTGGCGTATGTACACGTGTATTCACAACGACGCCAAAGAAGCCTAATTCGGCTCTACGTAAGGTTGCCCGTGTTCGTCTTTCTTCGGGCATTGAAGTGACAGCTTATATTCCTGGTGAAGGTCATAATCTTCAGGAACACTCCATCGTTCTTGTTCGTGGTGGTCGTGTGCGTGACCTTCCTGGTGTGCGTTATAAGATTGTTCGCGGCGCACTTGATACTCAAGGTGTTAAAGGCCGTCAACAAGCTCGTTCTCGCTATGGTGCTAAGAAGGAGAAGAAGTAATGCCACGTAAAGGTCCTGTTCGTAAGCGTCCATTAGTTGCCGATCCTATTTACGGCTCTCCGCTTGTTACTCAGCTTGTTAATCGTGTTCTTCTTGACGGTAAGAAGTCTGTTGCGCAGCGCATTGTTTATGGTGCATTAGAAGGTGTTGCAGAAAAATCTGGTCAGGAACCTTTAACTGTTCTTAAGCGCGCTATGGATAATATTCGTCCATCTCTCGAAGTTCGTTCACGCCGTGTTGGTGGTGCTACATATCAGGTTCCTGTTGATGTGAAGCCTGCTCGTGCAACCACTCTTGCATTGCGCTGGTTGGTTGATTATTCACGACTTCGCCGAGAAAAGACAATGACAGAGCGCTTAATGAACGAAATTCTTGATGCTTCTAACGGTCTTGGTGCTGCTGTGAAGCGTCGTGAAGATACACATCGTATGGCAGAATCCAACAAGGCATTTGCTCACTACCGCTGGTAGGGCGAACCTTTAGAAAAGGAAGAAAAGAACTATGGCACATGATGTTCTTACAGACCTGAAGAAGGTTCGTAACTTCGGTATTATGGCTCATATTGATGCCGGTAAAACTACATGTACAGAACGTATTTTGTACTACACAGGCATCAACTATAAGATTGGTGAAACCCACGATGGTGGTTCTACTACCGACTGGATGGAACAAGAAAAAGAGCGCGGTATTACTATTACTTCCGCAGCAGTAACAGCTTTCTGGAAGAATACTCAGTTCAATATTATTGACACCCCAGGCCACGTTGATTTCACGGTTGAAGTGGAACGTTCTTTGCGTGTTCTTGACGGCGCTGTCGCTGTTTTTGACGGTAAGGAAGGCGTGGAGCCACAGTCAGAGACTGTATGGCGTCAGGCTGACAAGTACGATGTTCCTCGTATTTGTTTCATTAACAAGATGGATAAACTTGGTGCTGATTTTGATTTCTCTGTTCAAACTTTGAAGGATCGTCTTCAAGCAACACCAGTGATCATGACTTTCCCAATTGGTGCGGAAAATGATTTCGAAGGTGTTGTTGATGTTCTTAAACAGAAGGCTATTTACTTCCCAGAGAAGGATGAAAAAGGCAACCCAACAATGGGTAATATCCTTGAAGAACGTGAAATTCCAGAAGATCTTAAAGCACGTGCAGAAGAATACTTCACTGAAGCTATGGAAAGCGCTGGTGAAGCAAATGAAGAGTTGATGGAGAAGTATCTTGAAAATGGAGAACTCACCATCGACGAAATCAAAGAGGGCATTCGTATCCGTACACTTTCTTCGGATATTTACCCAGTTTACTGCGGTAGTGCTTATAAGAATAAGGGTGTTCAGCCAATGCTTGATGGTGTGGTTGACTTCCTTCCTTCACCTCTTGATATCCCTGCTATTAAGGGTTTCAAGCCAGGTAAAGAAGATGAAGGTTACACTGAAGAACGCAAGGCAGATGAAAAAGAACCATTTGCAGCTCTTGCCTTCAAAGTCGCTGTTCATCCTTTCTATGGAAAACTTACCTATGTTCGTGTTTACTCTGGTAAAGCAGAACAAGGTGCGCAAGTCCTTAATGCTACAAAGGGCAAGAAAGAACGCATCGGTAAGATGTTCCAAATGAAATCTAACGAAGAAATTCCTGTTGAAGTTGCACATGCAGGTCATATTTATGCCTTTGTTGGCTTAAAGGAAACAACGACAGGCGATACTTTGTGTGTTCAAAGTGACCCGGTTGTTTTGGAATCAATGACATTCCCAGAACCTGTTATTCATCAGGCGGTCGAGCCTAAGTCAAAGGGCGACCAAGAAAAACTTTCCATTGGCCTTCAGAAGTTGGCTGAGGAAGATCCAACATTTACTGTCCGTCAGGACGAAGAATCTGGTCAAACCGTGATTGGTGGTATGGGTGAACTTCACCTTGACATCATCATTGACCGCCTCCGCCGTGAGTTCAAGGTGGAAGCTAATGTTGGTGCACCGATGGTGTCCTATCGTGAAACAATCCGCAAGGCTGTTGAACGAGTTGAATATACGCACAAGAAACAGACCGGTGGTTCTGGTCAGTTCGCTCGTGTTATCTGCTCTTTCGAGCCTTTGGAAGAAACAGAAGACGGTTCATTCTACGAATTCGTTGATAATGTTACTGGCGGTCGTGTTCCACGTGAATACATCCCATCGGTTGATCAAGGCATTCAAGAAGCTATGCAGGCAGGCGTGTTAGCTGGCTATCCTCTTGTTGGTGTTAAGGCAACACTTGAGGACGGTGCTTATCACGATGTCGATTCTTCGGAAATGGCATTCAAGATTGCTGGAAATCAAGTATTCAAAGAAGGTGCAAAGAGGGCAAATCCTGTTCTTCTTGAACCTATCATGGATGTGGAAGTGCGCACACCCGAAGAGTACATGGGTGATGTTATTGGTGATTTGAACTCTCGCCGTGGCATGATTAAATCCATGGAAGATGCGACGGGTGTGAAGATCGTCCGCGCAAATGTACCGCTCAGCGAGATGTTTGGTTACATCGGTGACCTTCGTTCTAAGACGCAGGGTCGCGCTGTGTATACAATGCAATTTGACTCCTATGCTGAAGTTCCAAAGGCTGTGGCAGATGAAGTCATCAGTAAAGCCCGGGGCGAGTGACGTTCCAGCGCTTAAGTTGCTAAAATGATAAAACGTAAGTAAGAACTTGAACTACAATCTTGTAGTGAAAGTCCAATAACTAGTCCCAGGAGGGCAAAGTGGCAAAGGCCAAGTACGATAAGTCCAAGCCGCATATGAATATCGGCACCATCGGTCACGTTGATCACGGTAAGACAACTCTTACTGCTGCAATTACAAAGGTTCTTGCAGATAAGTATCCGGATCTTAACGAATATACACCTTTCGAAAACGTTGATAACGCTCCTGAAGAGCGCGATCGTGGCATCACTATCAACGTTTCCCACGTTGAATATCAAACAGAAAAGCGTCACTATGCACACGTTGATGCTCCAGGCCACGCTGATTATGTGAAGAACATGATTACAGGTGCTGCTCAGATGGACGGCGCAATCCTTGTTGTTGCTGCAACTGACGGCCCAATGGCTCAGACACGTGAGCACATCCTTCTTGCTCGCCAGGTTGGCGTGCCAAACATTCTTGTTGCTCTTAACAAGTCTGATATGGTCGACGACGAAGAACTCATCGAGCTCGTTGAAATGGAAATCCGTGAGGCTCTTTCCAACAACGATTACGATGGCGACAACCTCCCAGTTGTGAAGGTTTCCGCATTGAAGGCTCTCGAAGGCGATGCGCAGTGGGTCGCAGCTGTTGAAGAGCTCATGAACCAGGTTGATACATACTTCCCAGATCCAGTTCGCGATCTCGATAAGCCATTCCTCATGCCTATCGAAGACGTCTTCACTATTACTGGCCGTGGTACAGTTGTTACTGGTCGTGTTGAGCGCGGTCAGCTCAACATCAACGAAGAAGTCGAGATCATTGGTCTTCGTGAAACACAAACAACAACTGTTACAGGTATCGAAATGTTCCACAAGCAAATGGACGTTGCTGATGCCGGTGAAAACTGCGGTCTTCTTCTCCGTGGTACAAAGCGTGAGGAAGTTGAACGTGGTCAGGTTGTTGCACGCCCAGGTACTGTTACACCTCACACAGACTTCGAAGCACAGGTTTATGTGTTGAAGAAGGAAGAAGGTGGACGTCACAACCCATTCTTCTCGAACTATCGCCCACAGTTCTACTTCCGTACAACAGACGTTACAGGCGTTATCACTCTTCCAGAAGGTACCGAAATGGTTATGCCTGGCGATAACACTGAAATGCATATTGAGCTTATTCAGCCAATTGCTATGGAAGAAGGTCTCGGCTTCGCTATTCGTGAAGGTGGCCGTACTGTTGGTTCTGGTCGTGTTATCAAGATCAACAAGTAGTTTCCTAGCGAATCGCTAAAAAAACTTTTAAGGCTTGCAGATATGCAGGCCTTTTTTGTTGGATATGTAGTATTTTGGGGAGATAAAACAGGACTGTGACGTGAAAGAAAGGATGTCCCGTTATGTCAGGCAAGTGTCGTCTAAGAAAGTTTTTAGGAGTTTAAGCATCAGGTGTGTTGTTGTGTGATTCTGAGAAATCAGTTGTCGACCTTTCAGTGATTGTGATATTGATGTGTTGAGTGTTCATCGCAGGATTATCTCTGTAAAAAAAGATTGCGAATTTATTTTGCAACTGATTTAGCAATGAAACTTTCACGGAAATATGTTCGCAGTATCTATTTTGACTGACGCGAGATATAGTGATAATGCAAAAGTATATCTTTTTTATGGTATTTTGCTATAATTTTACTAGTACTAATATATTGTTATGCAAAAGGAGTGGAAGAAATGACTACGGTAGGTATCAGTTTTAAGACTGACGCAGAAATAAAACGTGAAGCGGAAATTGTTTTAGGTGAGCTTGGCATATCCATGTCGGCGGCGCTCAACATTTTTTTGCGTGCCGTTGTGCGAGAAAATGGTATGCCCATCAATTTGCACCTCATACAGTTCAACCAAAGGACACGTGATGCTATAGAAGAGGGAGAACGCATCGCTTATGATGAAACAGTTCCTGCATATTCGTCCATGGAAGAATTGAAGAAAGCACTTCTTTCATGAAATACAGTATCAAATTTACAAAGAGTTTCAAAAAAGACCTCAAGAAAGCACAAAAACAAGGAAAAGATCTTGACCTTTTATGGGGTGTGGTAGAAAAACTGGCAAACGCAGAACCATTAGAAGAAAAATACCGTGACCATCACCTTACTGGAAATAAGAAAAGATTGCGCGAATGTCACATAGAGTCAGACTGGCTACTGATTTACGCAGTTTATGATGATGTTCTAGTGCTAGCGCTCAACAGGGTAGGTTCACATTCTGAACTGTTCAAAAAATGACGCAAACTTTAAAACGAAAATGCAGAGTTTATGCGGAATGACAGTATTTTGAAAAAGCGATTTCAGTGAATTTGGAGGAAAATCAGGCTCTTGAAATGAAGAAAACAGTGAAATTTTGCTGTTTTGACTGGATATGTATCTGCCGGAATAGTACTACATTATTTTTCCTTTGTATCTTCACTTATGTTCTGATTCACTAGATTGAAAATACTTGCAGATATTCTGCAAGCCTTTTTTGTATATAAATGACTTGTTTTGTGAAAACTATGCAATTAGAGTTTATTATTTTTGTGTATTGTTGAATGTGTTTTTAGATGTAGATACTTATTTAGGGGTACTGCTCTCTTGCAGTTATGTAAAACTGCACATGTACTAATAAACTGAGGGTGATTTATGTCTGGTATATCGAGGCGTGTTTGTTTACTACTTTCCTTAAAATATATGCGATACGTAGTGGTAAGTGATAAAAAAGGAATTGACGACTAAGTGTTGATATGAGCAAATAATGAACACTGGTCAATAAAACTTGCTAAAAAATTGTCTTTTATAATAGTGTAGAGTGATAAAAGAGCAGATCATAGATATTAAGTGGATGATAGGTGTATGTATGGAAAAAAGTGTGAGAAAATTACATCCTGTGGTGAAGTGGGCTGGCGGAAAAACTCAGCTTATTACTCAGATATCGAAGCGATATCCGCTCGAATTAGGTAAGAGTATCACCAAGTACGCTGAACCATTTGTTGGGGGGGGCAATCCTCTTTGATGTTTTAAGTTTATATGATCTTGATGAGGTCTATATCAGTGATATTAACGGTGAACTCATTAATCTGTATTGTTGTATACGAGATAATGTAGATGAAATTATAAAAATTCTTAAAGAATATCAAGATGAATATATATACGCTGACACTGATGTTAGGGAAGAAATATTTTATGAAAAAAGAAATCACTACAATGAGCTTATAAAAAAAGGTTTCTCACATAATTCGATTGAATCAGCTGCCCTTTTTATTTTTCTTAATAGAACATGTTTTAACGGTTTATACCGAGTCAATAAAAAAGGTTTTTTTAATGTTCCTTGTGGTAAATACAAAAACCCTAAAATTTGCGATGAAAAAAATATAAGAGCCGTTTCGCATGCTTTGCAGCGTGTAACGATTGCATGTGGAGATTACCGTCAGTCTCTTGAGTTTATAGATAAGAACACTTTTGTGTATATTGATCCTCCCTACCGGCCGTTGACTTTGACGTCGAACTTTACATCGTATGCAAAAAATGATTTTAATGACGATTCTCAAAAGGAATTGGCAGAATATGTCCACATTTTAAGGTCTAAAGGTGCAAAGGTCTTATTAAGTAATTCTGACCCGAAAAACGTTGATCCAAACGATGATTTCTTTGATTCATTGTATGCAGATTATCGAATCGAGCGTGTTGAAGCTAGCAGAATGATCAATTCTCGCGCAGATAAAAGAGGGCCGGTAAAAGAACTTCTTATCTCTAATTATGAAGATGTAGCTGAAAGAGTTGAAGGTTGCTGAGTGTCATGAAGAGAGATTTTGATACATGGTTTGCATCTTTTAAAGGAAATATAGCAGATTATAGTTATTACGTAGATTTTGATAAAGTGTATAAAAATGTTGATGATATGAAAATCGAGCTTCATATACTTAATTCTCTTATTGGTTCTGGAAATATTGAAAAAGATTTTATAGATATTCTTCATCGCTACCCTGAAGTGCTGAGATGTATTCCTATTCTCTTAGCTGTGAGAAAGAAGGAAATACCCGTGACAGATGAAAAAGGAGATCACGTATTTTCATTTCAAAAGTCAAAAAATACTGTCGATGAATATGTGCTTTTTATGAAACAAACAGGCTTGTTTGATCTTTTTGAAAAGCGAATCATTACTAATGTTGTCGATTATGTAACTGGAGTTGAAACAGGTTTAGATTCTAATGGTAGGAAGAATCGTGGCGGGCATTTAATGGAAAATCTTGTGGAAAGATACATCGTTTCTGCTGGTTTCATAAAATACAAAACCTACTTCAAAGAGATGTATATCCACGATATTGAAGAAAAATGGGCAGTTGATTTATCTGCAATATCAAATGAAGGAAAAATGGAAAAGAGATTCGATTATGTGGTGAAAACTGACTCACAGATATATGTTGTTGAAACGAATTTCTATTCGAGTGGCGGTTCTAAATTGAATGAGACGGCGCGAAGCTATAAAACACTTGCTCAAGAAATTGCCACGATTAATGACCTTACTTTTGTGTGGTTTACGGATGGTAAGGGATGGAAACGAGCGAAGAATAATTTAGAAGAAACTTTTGATGTTATGGAGCATGTGTATAACATTCATGATTTGGCTTCTGGTGTTCTTAAAAAAGTATGTGTGTGATGGATAGGTGTGAGGAGCTGAAAAGATGAAGAGTAAAAAAATAGCACAATGGGAACCTGAAAATTTTGAACTTGAAATGACGACACATTGGTCTTTTCCACAGCGGGGAAGTTGGGCTACCCATGACGCAAAGTGGAGGGGGAATTGGTCTCCTTATATACCTCGTAATATTATTCTTCGATATTCTTCTGAAGGTGATCTTGTTTTAGATCAATTCGCAGGAGGCGGTACGACACTCGTTGAAGCGAAGCTGCTCAATAGGAATATTATCGGTGTAGATGTAAATGACGTGGCGCTAGATAGATGTAGAGAAAAAACTGATTTTGAGTATGAGAACGCTGACGGTAAAGTTTTTATTCGTAAGGGAGATGCGCGTCATCTAGATTTCATAGAAGATGAAAAAATTGACTTGATATGCACTCATCCGCCTTATGCTAATATCATCAAGTATAGTGATGGGTTGGAAGATGATTTATCTCAGTTGAAAGTTGATGATTTTCTTAAAGAAATGAAAAAGGTTGCTTCTGAATCTTACCGTGTACTTAAAAGTGGAAAATATTGTGCCGTTCTTATGGGGGATACGAGAAAACAAGGGTACATGATCCCCATGTCATTTAGTGTTATGGACATTTTTCGTGATGCTGGTTTTACATTGAAAGAGCTTATTATCAAAGAGCAACACAATTGCAGGGCAACGGGATATTGGAAAACGAATAGTATCAAGTATAATTTTTTGCTTATTGCTCACGAATATTTGTTTGTTTTCAAAAAATAGAAGAGAATATAAAGATGGAGCGAAGAGTGTTGCTTCGCTCCATCTTTTAAGGAAAAGAATAAATTTCTACCCGTGAAATTACTTAGTGAAATCTGTAATAACAGTTGTTCCCTTGATGTCGTTACGTGTGAACTTGTCGTAAACATCAATGATGCCGCCGAGACTTGTTGTTTCTGTAACGAGCTGACCAGGTGTGAGCTTACCGGTTGCTACCTGGTTAAGGAGTAATGGGAATTCGCTACGTGGCATACCGAAAGAACCGCGATAGGAAATTTCGTTAGCGATAATGTCGTTAACATTGATCGGAATCTGACCGTCGTCGCCCATAGGTGTCATGCCGATCTGTACAGCGCGGCCTGTTGCCTTCACAGATGCAAGTGAGTTGTGAATCGTTTGGTTAAGGCCCAAAGCATCAACTGACACATCTGCGCCGCCACCAGTAATATCCTTGATGAATTCTACTGGGTTGTCTTTAGCTGAATTGACAGTATGTACTGCGCCTTGGTTCTTTGCGAACTCGAGAGCAGCATCGTTGACATCAACAGCAATAACATTTGCGCCTGCAGCTGTAGCGATTTGGATAGCAGAAAGGCCGACACCGCCCGAGCCGTAAACGGAGAGCCATTCACCAGGCTTTAATTCACCTACAGAAAGAACACCGTGATATGCAGTCATGAAACGGCAGCCCATGCCAGATGCTTGCTCGAATGGAATTTCATCTGGAAGCGGGATAAGGTTGAAATCTGCAGTTGGAATATGTGCATATTCTGCGAAACCGCCGTGATAGGTGAAACCAGGCATTTCTTGGTTAATGCATTCGTTTGATTTGCCTTCTTGGCAGTATTGGCATGTGCCATCGCCGCATGTGAATGGAACGATAACGCGGTCGCCTGGCTTAACGTGCTTGACGTTTGCGCCAACTTCCTGAACGGTACCACTCATTTCGTGGCCACCAACCATTGGGAGAGGAGCGAGGAACCCAGTCCATTCTCCACGCCAGCCGTGCCAATCAGAACGGCAGATACCGCAAGCTTCAACTTTGACGATTGCGCCATCTGGTGTGAGCTCTGGGTCTGGTACGTCGGTAACGTTAAGTGGTTTATTGAATTCTTCGAGGACAGCTGCCTTCATAATTCATCCTATCTTTCACATGGGTAGTTCATCTGTGAACTGCCTTTTTATCGGACGCTTGTTATCATAACATCGAGATTATAATGAAAGTGATTTTCGTTATAATGTTTACCTAAACATTACTTTATTGTTTTTTTACAGTAAAGAAATAATAGAGAAATAAGGTGATACTTAATGTAGATTTAAGAAAAACTTTACGGTAATAAAGTGAACTCGTGAGAAAATATAAAATATATGAAATGCGTTACAAAAAATAGTAAAAAAATCGTAAGATATCTACATAAATAATGGAGTGCAGCAAAAAAGGCGAGAAATCATTCGATTTCCCGCCTATGAATAAAGAATATTTTTTTTTTTACACAGCTGTATAGCCGCCATCAATGGAGATGGCTGCTCCTGTAATGAATTGTGCATCATCAGATGCTAAGAAAGTAATAAGCTTAGCAACTTCATCTGGCTCACCAAGGCGCTGTGCTGGGTGGAGAGGTGCGTAAATGCGTCGTGATTCCTCGTCAATGAGAGGAGTCTTAATGACGCCTGGGCACACGGCATTCACGCGAATATTTTCAGCAGCATACTTTGTTCCTGCAGCACGAGTTAAGTTGACGACGCCACCTTTAGAAGCAGAGTACACCACGTTATCAGGCACAGCACACAAACCGAACATAGATGCAAGGTTAATAACACTGCCGCCTTTACCTTGCTTGCGCATCTGCTCAATAACGTAACGATCAGTAAGCATGACACCCGTTAAGTCAACATCAAGAACTTTTTGCCAATTCTCAATTGTTTCTTGGTCGATAGCATAGTTAGCGCCGCCAATTCCAGCGCAAGCAACAGCAATGTTGATTTCACCAAAAAGCTCCACAGCTTTTTCAACCATTGCTTTTACGTCGGTGTCGTTAGACACATTAACTTTATATGCCTGAGCGCCAATGGAGGCGGCAACGTCCTCAACAGAATCAGAATAATCAGCTATAAGAACTTCAGCGCCATTTTCAATAAAAAGCTTCGCAGTAGCAAGTCCTAATCCTGAAGCACCGCCAGTAATGATAGCTTTTTTGCCTGTAAGGTTACCGATAGTGTACATATGTGTTCCTAACGTTGATCAATGAAATAGATAGTGGTTTTCACCAGCATGTCCAATGATATAAAAATGCTAAGTAAGCTACAGCTTACTTAGCATGTGAAGATGAAAAGGTATGTAAAAAGTAAAGAGCCAATTATTCTTTTTCTTCTGCTGTGTCGTGCAAAGAAGTATCATCGTCAGATAGGGGCTCTTGTTGTTTATCGGTATTTTCGTTGTTTTTTGATAAAGCATGCAGATTTGTTTTGATTTTTTCACCAATGGGAGTATTCATCAAGTTTTCCGCACCTTCTTGCAAGGAAGATACTGTATTTTTTCTCCATGCATCGAAATCTTCAGTAGTTATATGGAATTTCTGCAGAAAATCTGAAATATTTTCTGTGTCGATGTTATGGTTTTTGCGCCACTCATCGATTTTTTCAGGGGTATATCCTTTATCTTGAATCCACTTATTGATCTGATCGTATGTAGCACCTGTTTGTTCAAGAAGAGAATTCTTGATTTTATTGATTTGTTCTGCAACATCGAGCGGAAGAATAGCATCTTTGCGCTGCCAAACATTATTCTTCAATTCATAATCGTAAATGAGAAGTTCCTTGACAGAACGACGAAGGACTTTACCAACTTGTGAACGAGGGAAATCGCCTTCAAGGTACATAATGGATGTTGGCATTGCATAATGAGGAAGTCGATCTTCAAGATAGGTGCGAATATCACCTAAAGTGACATGAGTATTTTCTTCGCAAATAACACTTGCAACAACAGATTCTCCATTGATTCCAGCTGTAATACCAATAACGCATACATCTTTGATTCCATCCATAGGCCGAATTGCTTCTTCTACTTGTGTAGGGTAAATGTTAAAACCGCCGTTAATAATCATTTCTTTAGCGCGGTCTGCCATAACAAGGAAGTTATCATCCCAATAGCCCAGATCTCCTGTTCGTAACCAGCCGTTGTGGAAAGCTGCTTTTGTTTCTTCTTCGTTGTTGTAGTAACCAGAAAAAACCTGTGGGCCTTTTACGAGGATTTCGCCTATTCCGTCTGTTTCTTCATCAAGATTATCGGGATTGGCAATCATAACTTGTGTTGATGACACAGGGATGCCTAGGGTAGAAATACGTCGTTCAGTAGACATGGGGTTACCGGCAATGAGAGGCGAACATTCGCTCATACCGAAACCTTCTTGAAGGATACCTTGTGTTTCTTCTTCCCACATGTGGGCGATGTGTGGGTCAACAGCCATTGCCCCAATGAAAGAATATTTAATGCTGGTTAAATCGATGTTTTTGCCGCGTTTGCGCCCTTCTTGCGCTGCTTGGCTGATTCGTTGGCACATCGGTGGAACGCCTGGAAAAGCCGTCATATTGTGGCGTTTGTGTGCCGCTAAAAGATTGGCAACATCAAAGTTGGGTTGCAAAAGAATCGTTGCTGCAGTTTCAATGGCAATGCCGAAAGTTGCTGTTAAGCCAAAGGCGTGGAAGAGAGGCAGGACACCAGGAAATACTTCTTTACCTTTTTGAAGGCTGGGAAGCCATGCGATGCACTGACGGATGTTTGAGCCGATATTACGGTGTGAAAGCATGACCGCTTTTGGTGTTCCTGTTGTGCCGCCTGTGTGGATAAGAAGTGCGATGTCATCTAATTGTGGAGCATTGTCATGGAAAGAATGATCGAGTGGAACAACATCTTGTAGGGCATCATCAAAAGAAAGTGTTCCTGTAGGAACGGTTCCGCGCAACTTTTCTTTTTGTTTGCGTGCAGCATTGACAGGCAGCTTTAAAAGAAAACGTGTTTTTGTGGGCAGCTCGCGCGATAAATCAACAGACATGTAGGTGCGGTTATTCATGCCGTCTGTTGTTAATTTTTCAATCGTTTGTTCCCATGCGATAACAACATGCGCACCGTGGGCCTGTAATTGTGCTTCAAGTTGTAATTTTGGTGCTAAAGGGTTGTGCTCGGCAACAGTAGCACCTAAAGAAAGTGCAGCATAGAAGGCGATAAGGTGTTGAGGGCAGTTTGGTAAAATAAGGGCAACCACATCACCGCGGCGTACACCGCAGTTGTAGAGAACAGTTTGTGCACGTCGAATGCGTTTGACAAGATTCTCATAGGTTTCAGTTTTTCCCAAAAAATCATAGGCAAGATTATGCGGGAAATTTTTTGCTGATGTAAAAATCGCTTTATCGATAGTTTGAGTTACTGGCTCAATTTCGCGTGGAACACCAGCTGGATAATATTGAAAATAGTCAGTATTCATAACCTTGCCTTGATTGTATGGAATGTTAGTTGTCTTTTTTAAGTACACGAACGCGAATGTTTTGCTCGCTTGATTCGAGAGTTGCAACAGCATCTTCGGGAAGTGACGAAGAAATATCGGTGACCATGTAACCAATTTCTCCTTCTGTTGCAAGGCTCTGGGTGTTGATATTTGCACCAGCATCAGCAAAAATGCGATTAACCTTTGCCAATGCGCCAGGAGTATTGCGATGTATCCATGCGATGCGATATAAAGAATTTTTCGATGGAGCAGATTCGATATGTGGAATATTCACTGAAAGTTCAGTAGAACCTTTGCGCCAGTAAGCGAGCATCTTGCTTGCAACGAAATAGCCAATAGATTCTTGAGCTTCCAAAGTAGAACCACCGATATGTGGAGTCAGGATAACGTTATTTAACTCTGTTAATGGAGATTCGAAAGGCTCGCCATTAGCGTTCGGTTCTGATGGAAATACGTCAAATCCTGCGCCCGAAAGGCTGCCGTCTTTAAGTCGTTCGACAACTGCGTCTACATCAACTAAAAAGCCGCGCGCTAAATTTAACAAAATGGCGCCTTTTTTCATTTTCATGACTTCGTCGCGCCCAAAGAATCCGTGATTAGATGGGCGTCCGTCGATGTGGATGGAAACGATATCAGCTTGTGGAAGTAATTCATCGAGGCTACGAACACGCTTAGCATTACCAATAGCCAATTTTTCGGCCACATCGTAGAAAATGACGTGCATACCTAAAGCTTCAGCAATAACAGAAAGCTGAGTTCCAATAGAGCCATAACCAATGATGCCAAGAGTTTTACCGCGAACTTCGTGTGCACCTGAGGCAGATTTAAGCCATTTGTTGCTGTGCATATCGTGGTTGCGCTCTGGAAGATGGCGCGTTAAAGAAATCATTTCGCACACTGCTAATTCAACCACAGAACGTGTATTGGAATAAGGTGCGTTAAAAACGGCGATACCGTGCTGTGCTGCAGCGTCTAAATCAACTTGATTTGTTCCAATGCAGTAACATCCGATAGCTCGCAATTGTGGGCATTGTTCGATAACTTCTTTGGTGATGTTAGTTTTCGATCGGATACCAACCATATCGAAACCTTGAAGAGCGTCAATAAGGTCTTTGCCTTGAAGTGCGCCTTTGATACGTACGACTTCAACACCTGCAGGTTCGAAAACTTTATTTGCACTTTCGTGCGGATTTTCAAGTAAAAGAATACGTGCCATTCACATAACTATAATGTCTTTAAGCTGTAATATCCCAAAGAAAACTAAAAGTAGGTTAAATGTCAAACTTTTATTCCAAGCCTTGGGGCAATATATCGCTATAGATAACGGTGATGTGATGTGTGGGGCGTGTTAGTGCAACATAAAGATGGCCTGGCCCTTCGCGTAGGAGTTGGGCGGGTTCAATGAGGATTACGTCATCAAATTCAAGGCCCTTACTTTCTTCAGAAGTCAAAAGGCTGATGGAAATCGGCCCAGTGTTTGCATTGATGCGCTCGCGAACCTCCTGGTTGAGAGGGAAATTATGTGGAGTGATAACGCCGATAGTGCCGATATCTTCTCCGTGAATGGAGCGAAGGCGCTGATGGGCCTGGTGGAGTTCGCGCTCAATTGTATGAGGAATGTTGTTGGATGTGCTGTGTATGGTGGTATAGCAGTCTTCTTCATTGCGGGCAGCGTGTAAAGATTCAGGTGTGTGACCTGCATGATGAAGTGCTCTATAGGCGTGTTCAAGGATAGTTTGCGGAGTGCGATAGGAAGTGTGTAACGTGTAAATGGTGGTGTTGTGGGCAAGACGTCCGATAATGGATGCCCACCCGCCTTGTGGAGCGCCTTGTGGTTTCTGATCTACATCACCAACAATAGTCATTGACCTGCTGGGGCAGCGGCGAATAAGCATTTCCCATTCCATATATGTCAGTTCCTGGGCTTCGTCGACGACAATGTGTCCGTATGTCCATGAACGATCGCGCTGCGCTTGTTGACTGAGAGAATTGCCAGAAGAAACAGATAATCGCTCATACAACATATCTGCATTGACAATTCCTCCACCAACATTCATAGAATGCAATGTCTGATTGATATAGGAATGCAGTTCTTTTTTTTCCTTTTGTTTGTGTGCTTTTTTGATTTTCTCTTCTTGTGATTCGAAGGGACCTAAAAGCTCGGCAAATTCATCCAATATGGCAATATCGCCACGGGTCAATGGGCTGCCCTTAGGGCGATAAAGTGCCCTGCGTTCGTCCTCCGTTAAATCAGGAGCAACTTTTTTTAAGAGATGAGGATGTGCGTACAGGCGTTCTAAAATATGTAAAGGGGAAGAGGGGAGCCATCGTATATTGATTTCACGACGTGCATCGATATCGCTGGTGATGTCCTGAATGATCCAGGGGCTATCTTCAATGGTGGTTTTTTGTTCTTCGGCGATAATGTGAGCAATATGGTTCACAAGGAACTGTGCGTACACTACATATGCCTGATTGTGTTTTTTGTTGCTGGCATGCGCTTTTTCTTGTGCTTGGCGAATAAGTTGAGGAGTCAGCTGAACGTCAATGCCGTTAATGGTAAGAGTAACTGTTTTTTCTAATGGTTTTTTAAGGATATGTCCAACGGTTTCACGGCAGATGGAACGCCATATTTTTCTCCCTTTGATTTCTTTGAGTTCATCAGTGTCGCTAGTGCTTGCGCTGTAGCCTGGCACAAGGTTGTCGAGCGTGGTAGAGACAACATTATTTTCACCAAGAGACGGCAAGACATTATTGATATAACGAATAAAAGATTGACTTGGGCCAATAATAAGGACTCCCGAGCGCGCAAGTCGTTCTTTTTGTTCATACATCAAATATGCGGCGCGGTGCAGTGCGACAGCTGTTTTTCCTGTTCCTGGGCCTCCTTGCACAACAATACATCCGCCCATGGGTGCACGAATAATGGTGTCTTGTTCTTTTTGGATGGTGGCAACGATATCGCTCATCTGGCCAGTGCGCGCCTGCTTGAGTGAGGAAAGTAAGGCGCCTTCGCCAGTAAGATGGAGGTTCGTTACCTCTGCACTTGTGTCAAGCAGCTCATCATCAATGTGTGTAACTTTTCTGCGTAATGTTCCAATGTGTCTTCGTGATATAAGTCCGCAATTATTATTCGGTGTTGCTTGATAAAAAGGCCGCGCTTGAGCAGCACGCCAATCAAGTAATGCTACATCATGATTATCGTCAACAAGGCCAATGCGACCTACATGGTGGGTTGTATTGTCGGCAAATGTCATGCTTCCTAAGACCATGCGGTTTTCTGTGTTTTTGAGGCGAAGAAGCGCATCTTCATAGTGCGTGGCAAAAGAATCACGCTCGCTCATTTCTCCTGGGCTATCCTGTCCGCTTTGCTTGCGGATATGTGTTAAGCGTTCGCCGTAGGTGCGTTCTTGGGTGTCGCGGATGGAGTAGAGGTGGTCAACGATTTTTTGTTCGTAAGTATATATGGCTTTTTCGTTATCGTTGCTGTGTGCTGATGTTCCATCCTTGATCTGTGGCATAAATATGTATTATTCCTTAATTTGGAACCTCTATGCATTTTTTGGGTGTGGAAAGGTAAACAGAAAGATAGGTAGTGAGGTGGTATACTTGGTGAAAATAAGAAGATACAAGTATAGGGAGATCGTGTGGGGCAGCATATTTCTTTTGCTACAGATGCACCTGATGTTGTTGATACTTTGGTTATTAACTTAGTTGATCCTGCTCTTGATGCAGGAAAAATAGGTCGCCTGATCGATAGTGTGCTCTCTTTGCAAGATGTTGGTGTTGTTGCTCGTTTTGATGTTGATTCTTTGATTGATTACCGTTCTCAGCGCCCTATGCTTAATGTTCGCAATGGCCGTATTGTTGCGATGAACCGCGAGGATATGTCCATTTCTTTAGCTAAAGATGTTGAAGGGCGCAGTTTTTTGCGCATGTATGGTGCTGATCCTGATTATCAGTGGGATTCTCTTGTTTCGAGTATGTTTGATGTGATTGAACGTTTTCATGTGAAACATGTTTATTCTTTTTCTGCAGTTGGTGCTATGATTCCTCATACGCGCCCTGTTGATATGTTTATGCGTACCTCAGGAGCAAGTGATACTCCTGTTTTGGATGCGGATTTTTGGATGCCTGCTTCGTTTAGTTCTTATTTTGAATACCATGCTCGTAATATCGGTATTGATGTTGTGAATATTACGGCTCGCATTCCTGCGTATGTGGTAGGCAATCAGTATCCTGCTGCTGCTGCTGGTGTTTTGGGTATGGCCAGTGAAATGTCGGGAATCAGTTTTCCTGTAGGTGATCTTGAACAAAGTGCGCAAGCTCAGGAAGAAGAACTGAATGAGTTAGTCAAAGATCGAGCTGAATTTGCTGCTGTAGTGGAATCTTTTGAGCGTGAATATGATTCATCTGAAAATATAGAAGGTTTTATTCAAGGTCCTCAACATAATTTTTCTGTTCCTTCTGTTGAAGAAATTGGCAGGGCTGCCGAGCTTTTCTTGGGGCAGGTAACTGAATCAGAACAAAAATATACTTTGGCTAACGATGAAACTGATGGGATGTTTGACCCCCAAGGTTTACTTGAACGTGTTGCTCGCCTGCGCGATCAATATCCGCGCCGCGCAGAAACGTCTATGCCGCCGCGCCTTTCTTTTGAACATGAAGAAAGTGAAAATTCTGTGCATACTGCTGATGAAGCGGAAGATATCTATGAAGAACGCACGGTTTTTTCTGCTGAAGAAGTCTTTGCTGACCGTTCGGTTCCTTTGTCTCCTCGTGATAATTCTTTTGATGATGATGCCTTTGAGGAAGATACCTATATTCACCCAGTTGTTGAATTAGATGGTTTTTCTGATGTTTCTGTAAAAAAAGATACTCTTGAAGTGGATGGCTTGAAATATGGAGATGCTGATGGTGTAGAAACTTCTGGTGTTTCTAAATTCTCAGCTGCTCCTGATGAGCAATCCATTAGTGAGCAGCAAGAAGAAAACGGTACGGAAACATCGGGTTTGAGCCGTCTTTTGCATAAAGGATTTTCTTCGTGGGTCAATGGTTTTCATCCTCGTGACGATGATCGAGATGATACTGATGACGAAGAGAATGATAGTTCGCAGAAGGGGCGCCACTCTTTTTGAGGTGTTCTACTATTGTGCCTTTGAATTTTCATAATTTTGTCTTTTTTTTCTTCATGCCCCTAGGGTATATGTAAATGAATAGTAAAACTATTTACTAAAAGAGTAAAAACTTTCTTTTCCTTGGAGTCTGTGCGCTTTCTCGCTTGTTTTTGAAATACCTCTGTGGGTATATTTTCTTTTGTTGGATAAATGCACGTATGTGCATGTGTCACATATAAGGAGAAAACATGGCTCAAGTAGTCGTTTTAGGTGCAGGAATTGCAGGACACACTGCCGCATTGTACCTCTCGAAGTTATTGAAGAAAAAAGATGGACATAAAGTTATTGTTGTGAGTCCACGTCCTACATACAACTGGATTCCTTCCAATATTTGGGTGGGTACAGGAAAAATGGATCGCAAGAAGGTAGTGTACAAACTTGCTCCTATTTATAAGAAAGTAGGGGTTGATTTTCGTCAAGCATTTGCGCGCAATATTTTCCCAGAAGGTAGTGCAGATTCTGTGCGTCCATACGTAGAAATCGAATCAACTCTTCCAGGTCATGAAGGTGAAATAGAAAAGGTGGAATATGATTTTCTCGTTAATGCTACTGGCCCTAAGTTGAATTTCGCAGCAACCCCAGGTCTTGGACCTTCGGAAGGAAATACCACATCGGTGTGTTCTGATCTTCATGCTGTTGATGCATGGGAAAAACTGCAAAAAATCATTGAGCGTGCAAAGAAAGGCGAAAAGCTTCGCGTTATTTCTGGTACGGGACACGGTACATGCACATGTGAAGGTGCTGCATTTGAATATACCTTTAACATGGATCACGAACTTCGTGAAGCGGGCGTACGTGATAATGTTGAGGTTGTCTATATGACAAACGAGGCAGAACTTGGCGATCTTGGTGTTGGCGGTATGGTCTTCAAGCAAGACGGATATGAAACCACATCTCGCGTATGGACAGAATCTTTGTTCCGTGAGCGTGATATTCATGCACTTACCGGTTGTGCACCTACAAAGGTTGAAGAAGGCAAGGTAACATATGAAGATCTCGAAGGTGACACACATGAACTTTCCTTCGATTTTGCTATGTTGCTTCCGCCTTTTAAGGGCCAAGATTTGAAGGCTTTTGATAAGAATGGTGAAGATATCACATCAAAGGTATTTAATCCTGCAGGATTTATGAAGGTTGATGCTGATTATTCAGGCAAGCCATATGAAGAATGGGCCCCAGAAGATTGGCCACGTACATACCAGAATCAAGATTATAAGAATATGTTTGCTGCTGGCATTGCTTTTGCGCCACCTCATCAAATTTCGCGTCCACGTAAAAACAAGAATGGAACTGTTATTGCTCCTGCTCCGCCACGTACGGGTATGCCATCAGGTGTTATTGCACGTAGTGTTGCCATGTCGATTGCAGATTTAGTGAAGAATCCTAATGCTAAGCTTCACACTGCTGCAATGACGGAAATCAGTGCAACATGTGTCGCATCAACAGGAAATAGTCTTTTTGATGGAACAGCTGCAGCTATGGTGATGGATCCAATTATTCCAAATCCTTCGTTACATAAGAATAAGGGGCATCGTCACCCAACACGTACGCGTGGTGAAATTGGCTTGTTTGGCCACTGGGAGAAACTCCTTATTCATTATGCCTTTGTTTATAAAGCAAAGGCATTGCCTGGCTGGTCATTGATTCCTGAATAAGTTGGTAGAGAAAAGAGAGCATGATGGAAAATGTAACAACTGATGTTCCTTGGAACGAAGCTGCAAAGAAGAATGTTGCTCAGGCAAAGCGCACTGCTGATGCTCCACTTCCAAGTACAAAAACACTTAAGCGTCGCAAGCGCGTTATTTCTCAATTGGGTAAGTTCATTGCTTTTAATATGCGTTTCATGATGGCATTCTTTGAAGAAGAAAGTCGAAGGAAAAAAGAACTACGCAAGTAATTTATGCATAAAAAAAGGAGGCTGTACCTCCTTTTTTTATGTGCTCTATTGTTTGTTATATGTGTATACCTACCGTTAGAAAAGACATGTTAGTTCATGTCATTGATATCGATAATGTCAAGCATTTTTGTTGGTACGGCAGGATCGCCTGGGGATAAGCGCCAGCCATCATCGGGAAGTTCATTGCGTGAGAGATTCAAACGTTCTTGAGCTTCTTTGATGGCGTCGATTCCGGTGGTAATGCCGTTAAGTAAATGCCCTTCTTTTATGTATAGTTTTTGCAAGGGGCGCGCTCCGTTTTTGCGCAAAAATTCCTGGCCTTCTTCCCATGAGCGGCATGCAACAACAAGCTCTTGCGATGCCCTGCCTTGGTTGGTAGTAAGGCGTCCTGCAACTTTGAAACCACCTGCTGTGTGCTTAGATTCTGAGAGTTTTTCTACTTTTTGCATTACGCCTTCGTCATCTTCTCGTGAAACAAGTTTGAAGACTAATTCTGCTGTTGGATAGCCAGAACCGGTCACGAGTTTTGTTCCTACGCCGTAGGAATCTGCAGGTGCTGCATTGAGGGATGCGATCGCATCTTCATCAAGATCGTTGGTAATAACGATCTTTGTAGAATGAGCGCCAAGATCATCTAATTTCTTTCGAATGAAGAATGCGCCAGCAACAAGATCTCCAGAATCGACACGTACGGAACCGAGTTCGCCGCCTGCATTGCGTGCAGCTTCTACGGCGTTTTTAAGCCCTTGATCAACATCGTAGGTGTCAATAAGAAGTGTGGTATTTGTGCCCATAGTGTTGATTTGTGCTTGGAATGCTTCTTTTTCATTTTCGTGTAAGAGAGTAAAAGCATGGGCGCTCGTACCACTGACTTTTAGTCCGTAACGTCTGCCTGCTTCTAAGTTGCTTGTTCCTGCAAATCCGGCAATAACAGCTGCACGAGCTGCGTGAACAGCAGATTCTTCATGAGTGCGCCTTGATCCGAAATCGACACAGGGGCGCCCGTGTGCTGCGGTGATCATACGTGATGCAGCGGTAGCGATCGAACTGTCATGGTTAAGGATAGAAAGAATGAGTGTTTCTAGGATGACGCATTCAGCGAAGGTGCCCTCTAGTTGCAGAATAGGAGAATTGGGGAAGTAACATTCGCCTTCAGGATACGCGTATAGGTTACCTTGAAAAGAAAAATCATTGAGATATTTTAATGTTTCTTCGCTTAAAATATTTAAGGAGCGTAAATACGATAATTCATCGTCAGTAAAGCGAAAATTATTGATAGCTTCGAGGATGCGGTCAGTTCCACATACAACGCCATAGCGGCGCCCTCCAGGCAGTCGTCTGCCGAAAACTTCAAAGACACTTGAGCGCCATGCTTTGCCAGATGCAATGGCGGAATCCAGCATGGTGAGTTCATACATATCGGTGAGGAGAGCTGTGCTCGCTGATGTAGATGCCATATGAGCAACTCTAGTAGGTGGGTATCTCTGGGTGAAGCCTAAGTAAACTTCTTTTGTGTATGGTTTATCTCAAAACACACTTTTTTTAACCTTTTGAAACCCTTTCTTTAATGAAAAAGGAATTTTTTTTGGATGATGTATAGTTTGTTTTTTGTGTGCGTTAGAGATACCACTAAAGCCTTAGTAGGGTCAATGGGGCGTAGGGACGTACAATAAAAATGTGGTAGGTAATCAAATGATGGGTGATGTCCATATTGCTCCTTATGAACAAACGCATGTTGATGTTATGCATGCGCATGGTGAACAAGCAGCATTACTCATTCTTAATGACCCTATTAATACGATGAACTATGTGGCATGGGTGTTTATGCGACATTTTGGATTTTCTAAAGCTCGTGCCCATGAACTTATGATGCGTGTTCACACTCAAGGGCAAGCTCGCATTACGCAGGGTTCTGTGGAAAAAATAGAGCAAGATGCAAAGGCGATGACAACCTATGGTTTGCGTTCGCGTGTGGTGGTGGAGCAATGATAGCTGCTTTCACATTGAGAAAAGGTGTTTATAAAGCTCTGGCAGATACGGCAGAACGTCATGCTATGCGCCAGTGTGCCGCGCAGTTGCTTGATATTTTTGGTGTTTCACCTGAAGAAGCCAGAGATATTCGTGATGTAGATATGCATGAAAATAATAAAGTTGAAATGTTTACTGCTAGTGAATATGATGTTCTTTCTGCTTATGAAAATGAGTTAAAAGAAGAGCATCTTGATGTGGCTTTTGATGATTTTAATATTCGTCATCGTGAGTATGTTTTTTCTGGGGATGAGAACTTAAAAGAATTACTATTGCCTTCGGTATATCAAGATAATGAGGAATCGAAGAAATATAGGCAAATGTATGATGCGGATATCGTGCATCTCAAAGTAGCAAATATGAGTGTTTTTTACGAGAGTTTGTCAGATAGAAATGTGATTCTTCGTCCGAGTGATGTGCCTATGTGGCTGATGGCAGTGGCGGATATGCGTAAAATGCTTGCCTATTCTTTGGGTGTTCGAGATGAAGAAACAGCACAAGAACTTGATGAACGCTTAGTTTCTTTTGTTCGCGAACATGTTCATAATGTTAATAATTTTGGTGAAAATTCTGCACCTGAGGAAGATGGTGACGAAGAAAATTTTATTTTTATGCTTGTGTATTACATGTTGGGGTGGTGGCAAGAAACATTGCTTGAGGTAGTGAGGTAATAATGGATAACAGGCCAATAGGAATTTTTGATTCTGGTGTAGGTGGCTTAACTGTGATGCGTGCTATTATGGATCAGCTGCCAAATGAATCGATTGTTTATATTGCTGATACTCTTAATAATCCATATGGTGAAAAAACTATTGATTTTGTGCGTGAACAGGCTTTGAAACATCTTGACCGCTTAGCACATAGTGGTGTGAAGATGATTGTTATTGCGTGCAATACGGCATCTGCTGCTGTTCTTGATGAGGCACGGGACCGCTATGAAAAAGCTATGAATATTCCTGTGGTGGAAGTGATCGATCCTGCTGCTCTACGTGCTGTGAATGTGACTCGTAGTGGCAAGCTTGGTGTTATTGCTACGCAAGCAACAGTTTCTTCGGGTTCGTATGAACAGTCATTTTTACGTTATGGTACAGATAATGTTGTGATGCAGGCATGCCCTCGTTTTGTGCATTTTGTTGAAAAGGGAATTACTTCGGGCGATGAGCTGCTGCAGGTTGCTCATGAGTATTTAACACCCGTGAAACAAGCTGGTGTTGATACATTAGTTCTTGGGTGTACACACTATCCTTTTTTGGCTGCCGCTATTGGTTATGTTATGGGAGAGGATGTTGCCCTTGTTTCTTCGTCTCAAGAAGCAGCTCGCGCAGCATATGCTACTTTAGCTGAACATGATTCTTTTGCTGATGGTGCTTCATCTGCTTCGCGTTTGTTCTATACAACCGGAGATAGCGAAGAATTTACGGATCTTGCGTCACGCATGATGGGGTTTTCTATTGGGAAGGCTCGCTTTTTAGGGGAGGATATGATATGAGGTTGCGTATTATAGGTTGCACGGGGTCGATGTCGGGCACAACTTCTCCTTCATCATCGTATCTTGTTGAGGCTGATGTGGTAGAAAACGGAGTAAAGAGAACCTATTCTTTAGTGATGGATCTGGGTTCGGGCGCTATGGGTTCATTGATGAAGTACATCGATCCGCGCAATATTGACGCTATTGCTTTTTCGCATCTTCATGCTGATCATTGTGTTGATATTGTTGGTATGCATGTGTATAGAAAATGGCACCCAGATGGTGAATTGCCGCAAATTCCTGTTTATTCTCCCGAAGATGGTAAGGCGCGTGTGCGTGGCATTGATGGTGGAAATGTTGAAGATGAATATGATACTTTTCGATTTGAGCATGTAGAACATGGTTCTGTTTTCCATGTTGGGCCAATGACGGTTGAATGTTTTGATGCGTGGCACACTATTCCGGCGCTTGCTTTTCGCATTACCGGTCCTAGTGAAAATGGTGATGAGGAAGTTGTTCTCGTGTATACGGGAGATACTGACCTGTGTGATAGCGAGATTGATGCTGCGCGCGGTGCTGATTTGCTGCTTTGTGAGGCAGCTTTTGAAGATGGGCGTGATGAGTATCGCGGTGTTCATATGAATGGTGAGCGTGCTGGTATTTTAGCTCGTGAGGCTGATGTGAAACGTGTTGTACTGACTCATATACAACCTTGGACGAATTCTTCAGTAGTGGTAGAACATGCGAAAAAACAGTACGCTGGACCTCTTGAGTGTGCTGTTGTTGATAATCTCTATAGTCTGTGAATATTGTCTTTGTGCTGTTCATGGTGGATATATATTTATTTTCTTCGTCCATCATGCCGATAATTTGCAAGAGAATAGGGAGATTGTTTCTGCTTTTATATTTCCATTCTATTGTTTGTTGTTGTGCTTAATACTGTGAGTTTCTTTCCGCTATCTGAAACAATGGTGGTTCTTGTGCGATTATGCGCAATAGTGCTTGCACTTGTCGGTTTTATAGGCATTATTGTTTTTTCATAGAAGTAATGGTGCATGAAAAAGAGGATATATTACTTAGGTAAAGATGCTTTCTAGAGTGGTTAAAAGCGGGAGTAGTTGATTTTTTTTTTTTTTTGATACATGAATGTGTAATAGGTTATGGTGCACTAAAATGCGCAGCTACAAGTGAATGTAACTGTTTTCTATCTATTTTGCCAGAATCAAGCATAGGAAAATCTTTTATGGCTAACTCGGCTAATGAGACTATGTGTTTAGGAAACCATCCTTTTTCGAGAATGTTTTTTGCTTTCGTGGAAGCATTCTCGTTGTGTGAATCTACAATGGCAATAACTTCTTCGCCCCATTGTGTACTTTTCATGCCAATAACATATACGCGTGTGTATCCGCATGTCATAAAGATATTCTCAACATGTTCAGGAATAACAGTGACTCCGCCAGTAGTGATAGCATTATCTGCACGTCCACGAATATGAAGTTTTTTGTTTTCGTCCATATAGCCAATGTCGCTAGTGGTGAAACTACCATCAAAGATCTGTTTGTCGATATAGCCATATGCTACACACGAACCCTTGATATGTACGCGTTCATCTTTGGTGAAAGAAATTTTTGTATCTCCAATGGGTGTGCCATCGTACACGCATCCACCGGAGGTCTCGGTTGATCCGTATGTGGTGACAATGTGAATATTGAGAGATTGTGCTTGCTCAAGAAGTGTATTATCGATGGCGCTTCCACCTACGAGAACTCCATCAAGATGTTGTAAAATTGCGAGCGATTTTTTGTTGCTGATAAGGCGTTTTAACTGAATAGGAACAAGCGATATGTAAACGCGCCCGTTATGAGGAAAAAACTGTGTCGCTTCAATGAGTTCTTCTGGTTTTCCGTTACCTGCATAAATTGGTTTTTTCCCAGAGAGGAGAGAACGAAAAATCGTTTGAAAGCCAGCAATATGACTGCTTGGTAGGCATGATATCCATGTGCCGCTGCCACCTAAAAAATCATGTGTCGCGTGAGCGCTAGCTACAAGAGATGCAGTTGTATGGCCAACGAGCTTTCCACTTCCGCTAGTAGAACCTGAGGTGCGCATGGCGTAAGCAATGTCAGGAGGAAAAGCTATATGAGATAATTCTTTTTCTAGCTCTTTTACTTGCTCTATTCTGTCTTCTGAAGGGGAATATAAAAACAAAGGACGCCGCTCAATGGCGCGCATACGTGCATCGATGGAACGAACGGCGCGTGTAAAATCTTTATGTTGTGTTGAGCCAGGAACAAGAAGAGGGTGGTAGTTAGGTTGAATGTCCATGAATTTTCTTCCAAATGTATGTAGTTGTGAAAATTTTAGGCATAGTAAGGAAAATCGTTCCAATCGGGAGAACGTTTTTCAAGAAAAGCATTTCTTCCTTCACGTGCTTCGTCGGTCATATAGGCTAATCGTGTTGCCTCGCCGGCGAAAGCTTGCATCCCGGCAATGCCGTCATCAGTAGCATTAAAAGCAAGTTTAAGCATGCGAATCGCCTGAGGTGATTTTGTGGAAATTATCTGCGCATATTCGAGTGCTTTATTTTCGAGTTCTTTATGGTCAACCGCTTCGTTAATGGCGCCCCATGCTTCAGCTTGCTGAGCAGAATATTCGCGCGCTAAAAAGAATATTTCTCGTGCGCGGCGATCTCCTACTTGGCGTGCAAGAAGCTGAGAACCGTATCCTGCATCAAAAGAGCCAACGTTGGCATCCACCTGCATGAATTTTGCATGTTCACGCGAGGCAACAGCTAAATCGCAGACAACGCCCAAGGAATGCCCGCCACCTGTTGCCCATCCAGGAATAGCGGCAATAACAACTTTTGGCATGTAGCGAATAAGTTTTTGTACTTCTAGAATGTGAAGACGACCGTTTCCGCCGCTTTTGTATTCATATCCTTCTTTGCCACGTACGCGTTGATCGCCGCCAGAACAAAAACTCCATACTCCATCTTTTGGTGAAGGGCCATTAGCGGTAAGAATAACGCTTCCTACAGTTGAGTCGAGGCGTGCGTGGTCAAGTGCAGTGTAGAGCTCATCAACGGTTTCAGGGCGAAAAGCGTTGCGTACTTCTGGGCGGTTAAAAGCAATGCGTACAACAGGGCGATCAGTGCATGTGGGATTTTCGCCTTCGCCTGAGCGTGTTACTCCTCGGTGATAGGTGATATCAGAAAAAGAAAACTCGGGAATATCTCGCCATAACTGTGGATCAAAAATTTCTGATACTTGTGTAGGTAAAGGTGGTAAAGAACTCATGGTGTATATTGTAGAGAGTAAAAGTTATTGGTGTGCATTTGGTGAGATATTCCGATGTGTCTTCGAGAAGAAGGGGATAGATGGAAGACCTATCACGTTCTCATGACGATGAAAAGAATATACGCGAGTATCTCAATGAAAAAGATAATTCTACTTTTGACAATCATGTAGATGAAGTTGTTGATTCTTTTACTGAACTGGAATATTTTGGCAAAAGAGAATTATCGGCCGATAATGAGAATTTTTCTTCTAAATCTGAGAAAAAAACATATATGCCAGGAATTTTTACTCTTTTTATTTCGGCATTTTTAAGTGCCACCATTGCTTTGAGTGGTGCATATGTGCTGATAGATCATAATATTATCACTTTGGGGCCTCGTCATTCTTCTCCTACTGTTGGCGAGACTGGTGAAGCGATCGTTCATGAATATATGGCTTCACCTCATTGGGTTCAGGTTGCTCAAGCTGTGCGCCCTTCTACGGTATCTGTAAGGGCGTTAACTGATGGTGAAGGTTCGCAGGGTGCTGGTTTTATTGTTAGTGATCAGGGAGTTGTTGTAACGAATGCACACGTTATCAATGGTCAACAGAGTATTTCTGTTCAACTTGATTCTGGTGTTATTTATGAAGCTAAAGTTGTAGGTAGTGATTCTTTTTTTGATGTTGCAGTTGTGCGTATGGTCAATCCTCCCAGTGATATCGTGCCTGTGTCTTTAGGAGATTCTTCTGTGCTTGTTGCTGGTCAGGCTGTTGCTACTATGGGAAATCCTTTAGGTTTATCTCAGTCGATGACAACGGGAGTCATTTCGGCTCTTGATCGCCCGGTATCAATGGGCGACGCTGATACTTCCACTATTGTGAATGCCATACAAACTGATGCTCCGACTAATTCGGGAAATTCTGGTGGAGCATTGATTGATGGTCAAGGCCGCGTCATAGGGATGATGAGCGCTAAAGCAACCAGTTCCGATTCTGCTAATGGGCAAACGGCAACAGGTATTGGGTTTGCTCTGCCTATTAATTTAGTCAAGAGTGTTGCTCGTCAGCTTCTTGATGGCAAGAAAGCTACGCATGCTTCTTTGGATGTTTCTTCGAGTTCTGTATGGATCAAAGCTGGGAATATTTCACAATTAGGGGCGCGCATTACTCGCACTGGTCAGAAAGCAAAAAATGCCGGCTTGCGTGTTGATGATACTGTTATTGCTTTGAATAAAAAGGCAATCGTTGGCGAAAATTCTCTCATTGGATCTGTTTCGTTATACCAGCCAGGTGATGTTGTTACATTGACGATCGTGCGAGGTATGGAAACTCTTGACGTAGACATACAATTGCAATGAAATTTTATTACCCATGCGGGTATAAAACGTTGTTTTATGTATGTTTTTGTGAAAAAGCGGTGCGCTTAATTAAAAAACAAAAATGTTTTGAAAAACCTATTTTATATACCGATTTTTCTTTTATTATCTGTCTACACTAAGGACTGTATGTGTCGATCGGAAAACATCCGTAAGACATGTATTGTGGAAGGAAAAAATATGTCACACATATCTGAAGTTCTGGTTGTTGGTGCTGGTCCGGCTGGTTCTTCAGTAGCATATTATCTTTCGTGTTTGGGTGTGCGTGTGCATGTTATTGAAAAGGCTAAGTTTCCTCGCGATAAAATTTGTGGTGATGGTTTAACTCCCCGCGCTGTTACTGAGCTTGTGCGTATGGGGATCGATATTTCTGATCACAAACAATGGCCACGTAACTATGGAATTCGAGCTTATGGTGCTGGCCATACTATTGAGGTCCCATGGCCAGAACTATCGTCAATGCCTAATTATGGTCTTGCAAAAAGACGCAAAGAACTTGATCATCTACTTATTCAACGTGCAGTTTCGGCAGGTGCAACTTTGGATGAAGAAACTGTTGTTACTGCACCTATTCTTCATGAGCGCACTGGTTGCGTTATCGGTGTGAAAGCACGAAAAAAAACAACTAAAGAAGAAGTGTCGTATTATGCGCGTCTTATTGTGGATGCAGGCGGTGTTGCCGCTCGTTTGGCTACTTCTTTAGGGCGCGTGCAAAATCAATCTCGCCCTATGGGTGTGGCACATCGAACGTATATAAAGAGCCCTCTTGCTGCAACCGATATGATGGAAAGTCAGTTAGAGCTGTGGGAAGGAAAGGCTGGTCAATCTGCCATTGCTCCTGGTTATGGGTGGGCGTGGCCTGTGTCAGATTCTGTTGTCAATGTGGGTCTTGGATCTTTAAGTTCTCATGGCGCTCCTAAGGGTATGGATTATCGTTCCATGTTCGCCACATGGATGGAGAACGCGCCAAAAGAATGGGAATTTACTGAAGAAAATCAGCTTGAACCTTTGCGTGGCGCTGCCTTGCCTATGGGGTTTAATCGCAAACCTTTGTATGAGCGCGGCCTTCTTCTTGTCGGTGATGCTGGTGGCATGGTTTCTCCTTTTAATGGTGAAGGAATTGCCTATGCTTTGCAATCTGGGCGTGTAGCTGCTGATATTATTGCGCAGGCACTTTCACGTACTTCAACTGTCGCATTTCAAAAAACGTTAGAAGAATACCCTAAGTTCATGAAGAATGAACTTGGGGGTTATTACACTATGGGGCGTATTTTTGCCTATCTCATTGAAAAACCTGTTGTTATGCAAGCGTGTGTGAAATATGGGCTTCCCCGCCCAATGTTGATGCGTCTAGTGATGAAGTTGCTTTCAGATGCATACGACAAAAATGGCGGTGATTGGATGGATAGACTTATTGCTACTCTCGCAAAGGTGGTGCCTGGGGCGTGATATGCAATGAAAACGGAAAATCAAAGTATGAAAGCGAAAATGTTTGTTTTCATTTTTGTACTTTTTTGACATTAGGAGAGCAGGTGCTAAGAAAGTGAATCCGTATGTACCTCTGTTGGTGATGATTCTTGTTGCCATTGGAATGGCAATTGCTGGAATCGTTACGTCTGAACTTCTTGGAAAGCTAACTGCAAATCGTTTCAATAAAGTGAAGAACTTAAGCTACGAATGCGGTGTTGAGCCAACACCAGCAGCTGAGGGTGCAGGGCGTTTTCCGGTGAAGTACTACATAACAGCCATGATTTTTATCATTTTCGATATTGACGTTATGTTCCTTTATCCGTGGTCAGTCACCTTTGAACAATTAGGGTTATGGGGATTGATCGATATGCTCGTATTCCTTGTTCTGATGACTCTTCCTTTCGTTTTTGTCTGGCGCCGTGGCGGCCTCGAATGGGATTAGAAAGAAGGATGATAAATGAAATCTCCTAACAATTTAAGTAGTGACCAGGGGTTTATCCTCACAACAGTTGAGGATCTTGTTAACTGGTCTTTTACACGTTCTACATGGCCTGTAACCATGGGTTTGGCGTGCTGTTCGATTGAGATGATGGCCTTCGGTGGTGCTCCTCGATTTGATTCAGCTCGTTTTGGTATGGAAGTTTTCCGTGCATCTCCGCGTCAGGCAGATTTGATGCTTGTCAACGGCCGTATCAATCAAAAGATGGCCCCAGTCGTACGCGACATTTACGACCAGATGGCTGATCCAAAATGGGTGATTTCCATGGGCGCATGTGCATGTTCGGGTGGTTTGTTCAATAATTACGCTGTTGTTCAGGGCTCTGACCACGTTGTTCCTGTTGATATTTATTTGCCTGGATGTCCGCCACGTCCAGATGCTCTTATCTATGCTGTTTTAGAATTGCGTAAGCGCATTCAGGCTGATCATCACTTGACAAAGGCAGGACGTGAAGCTGCTATTCGCGCAGCAGAAGAAGCTGCTTTGAAAGCAACGCCGACATTCGAGATGAAAGGGTTGCTCGCATGAGTGAAGTAGAAGAAGTCCAAGAGGCTCCAGAAGTGCAGACGCCTGCTATTTTTGGCAGTTACCCTCAGCCAGAACTGATTCGTGAAGTTCGTGGAATGTGGGGAGCTAAAGGATCGGGCGATACCTCTGGTTTTACGGGCTTAGAGAAAACTGAAGAATTTGCGCGCCCAGCTGTTGCTCCTTATGGTGGCTGGTTTGATGATGTTGTCGCTGCATTGCGTGAAGATCTCGAATCAGATGGCATAACAGACGCAATCGAAAAGATCGTTGTTGAAAACGGTCAGCTTGTTATTTTTGTTAAGCGTGAACATTTGCGTACAGTCATGCAGAATTTACGTGATGATCAAGATCTTCGTTTTGAAATGTGTCTTGGTGTTTCAGCTGTTCATTACCCAAACAGCAAGGGGCGTGAATTACACGGATACTATCCTTTGCTTTCTATTACCCATAATCGTTTTATTGCTGTCGAAACAACATGTCCTGAAGAAGACCCACATCTTCCGTCTGTTGTGTCTATTTATCCAGGTAACGATTGGTTTGAATGTGAAGCATGGGATTTGATGGGCATTATTTTTGATGAACACCCAGGTCTTGTGCGTATGGCAATGCCTGATGATTGGGTGGGGCATCCGCAGCGTAAAGATTATCCACTTGGTGGCGTTCCTGTTGATTATAAAGGTGCTGTAACACCACCATCAGATACACGGAGGGAGTATAACTAATGACTACTCCAGAATTTCATGCGACTCGTGGTGTAACAGATGCAGAAATAGAAGGTTTACCTGCTTTTACATCGATGGGTGGCGATTGGTCGAATATTTCTGAAGAAGTTGTCCAGCTTGCCCAAGATCGTATTGTGATGAACCTCGGTCCTGTTCATCCGTCAACACACGGTGTTTTACGTCTTGTATGTGAACTTGATGGTGAATATGTGCGTCAAGTGGAAGCACAAACAGGTTTCTTGCATACGGGCATTGAAAAATCAATGGAATACCGTACATGGACTCAGGGCGTTGCCTATGCAACTCGTATGGATTACGTTGCATCGATTTTCCAAGAAGTGGGCTACTGCTTAGCAGTTGAAAAACTCCTTGGAATTGAAGACCGTATTCCGAAACGCGCCAATGTTATTCGCGTTATGCTGATGGAATTGCAACGTCTAGCATCGCATTACATCGCTATTGGTTCGTCTTTCAATGAACTTGGCGCAACGACAATGATGACTCTCGCTCTTCGTGGCCGCGAAGACGTTTTCCGTATTCTTGAACGTATCACTGGTCAGCGCATGAATAATTCTTTCATGCGCCCAGGCGGTGTTTTGGAAGACGTTGATCCAGGATGCACTGATTATATTCGCGAACTTCTTCCAAAGATTCGTCTTGCATGTGATGAAATGTTTGGAATTGTGGGTGCTAACCCTATTGTTGTTTCGCGCTGTAAAGATGTGGCAGTCTTGTCGCTTCCAGCTTTGGTGGCTTTGGGTCAAACGGGTCCTGGCATCCGCGCAGCTGGTGTGCCGCTCGATTTGCGTAAGACAATGCCATACTGCGATTACGAAACATATGAATTTGACGTTCCTGTTTACGATAAATCTGATGCTTTGAACCGTACATATGTTCGTTTTGATGAAATGTTCCAGTCGATTCGCATTATTTACCAGTGTGTTGAGCGACTTGAAAAGACTGTTGGCGATCCTGTCATGATTGATGATAAGAAGATCGCATGGCCAGCAAAATTGGCTCTCGGCGAAGATGGTCAAGGAACTGATCCAGAGCATGTCAAGCGCATTATGGGTACAAACATGGAAGAACTCATTCATCACTTCAAGATGGCGACCGAAGGTTTCCGTGTTCCTGCGGGCCAGGGTTTCGCAATGATTGAACATGCAAAAGGTATTTGGGGATGTCACGCTGTTTCTGATGGTGGTAATCGCCCATACCGAATCCATGTTGATGATCCTAGCTATCGTAATCTTCAAGGTATGTCGATGATGGCTGAAGGTGGCTTGATCGCTGACGCTATTGTTGCACTTGCTGTTATTGACCCAGTTATGGGAGGTGTTGATCGCTAATGGCAACCAGTTATTCTCCAGAAGTAGAAGCGCAGTTACGTGCCGACTGTGAAGAGATTAAATCTCGTTATCCTGTTGCGCGTTCTGCTTTGATGCCGATTTTGCATCTTATACAGTCTGTTGATGGTTTTGTGAGCCCTCGCGGTATTGTGCTCGCCGCTGAAGTTCTTGATTTGACTCGTGCAGAAGTATCTGCTGTTGCAACTTTCTATAGCCAGTACCGCCGTCATCCAAATGGTGAATATAATGTTGGCGTTTGTACAAATGCTCTTTGCGCTGTTATGGGTGGCGATGTCATCTGGGATACCTTAACGGAGTATCTCGGTGTTGGTATGGATGAAACAACCGAAGACGGCAAAATTACTTTGGAAGCGCTTGAATGTAACGCAGGATGCGATTATGCCCCTGTCATTATGGTCAACTGGGAGTTTTTCGATAACCAAACTCCTGAGAGTGCAAAACAACTTGTTGACGACATTCGTGCTGGAAAAGATATTCACCCAACACGTGGCCCTCAAATTGCTCATACCTTCAAAGAAAATGAACGCGTGCTTGCAGGTTTTGAAGACGGACACGTTGATGAAGGTCCATCTGCTGGTCCGGCATCCTTGCGTGGTTTGAAGATCGCCCGTGAAAACGGGTGGACAGCACCTCAAAAGAAAGGAGGGGAGCAGTGAGTGACGTTGCAGAAGAAACACCTGTAAATCCTTATGGAGCTCCTGGAAAACTTGCCCCTGTTCTTTCTGACATGTGGGATAAAGACAAATCATGGAAGCTTGAAACTTACCGCAATAATGGTGGGTATGAAGCTTTAGAAAAAGCATGGAGCTACGAAGGTGACGAAATCATCAACATAATGAAAGATGCTGGTTTGGTTGGTCGTGGCGGTGCAGGCTTCCCAACAGGTTTGAAGTGGTCATTCTTGCCACCTCATGACGGTGGACCACGCTATCTTGTGGTCAACGCCGATGAATCAGAACCTGGCACGTGTAAAGACATTCCGCATTTGATGGCGAATCCGCATGTGTTGATCGAAGGAATGGCAATCTGTTTGAAAGCTGTTGGCGGTCATCATGGCTTTATTTACTTGCGTGGCGAGGTCGTCCATGTCTATCGACGTCTTTTAGCTGCTGTTCGTGAAGCATATGAAGCTGGCCTTATTGGTAAAGGTCGTGGCCCACAAGGTGATTACGATATTGATATTACGGTTCACGCTGGTGCTGGTGCCTACATCTGTGGTGAGGAAACTGCATTGCTTTCCGCGTTGGAAGGTTATCGTGGTCAGCCACGTTTGAAGCCTCCATTCCCAGCAGCCGAAGGTTTGTATGCACGCCCAACCGTTATTAATAATGTTGAAACCATTTCTTCTGTTCCAGGTGTTATTAAGAATGGTGCAGATTGGTTTAAGGCAATGGGTACAGAGAGTGCTAACGGTCATGTTATTTACTCTCTTTCAGGTCACGTAAAGAACCCAGGGCAATACGAAGCACCTATTGGCATTACAGCACGCGAATTATTTGATCTTGCTGGCGGAATTCGTCCGGGGCATAAGTTAAAGTTCTGGACACCAGGTGGTTCATCGACTCCTATCTTCACTGAAGATGAACTTGATGTTGTTATGGACTACAACTCAGTCAAAGAAGCTGGCTCAATGTTGGCAACCCGTGCTATTCAAGTTTTTGATGAAACTGTTTCGGTTGTTCGTGTTGTAACGCGCTGGGCTGATTTCTATCAACATGAATCGTGCGGTAAATGTAGTCCCTGTCGTGAAGGTACATATTGGTTGCGTCAAATTCTTCACCGCCTTGAAGCTGGTAAAGGCCAGCCTGGCGATGTTGATATGTTGTTGAACATTACAAAGAATATCGGCGCAAATACCTTCTGTGCTTTGGGAGCTGCTGCAGCAACGCCTGTTAACGCTGGTATTGCTCGTTTCCGTGATGAATTCGAAGCAGGATACACAACTCCTGCGTGGGAGTTATTCCCATACGAAAAGACTCCTCGTTTTGCTGAGGAAGGTGAATAATGTCTGAGCTTATTGATGTAAAAATTGATGGCAAAGTAGTTTCAGTAGAGCCTGGCACATTAGTGATTCGCGCTGCTGAAAAAGCTGGTGTGATCATTCCTCGTTTTTGTGATCACCCATTATTGAAACCAGCTGCTGCATGTCGCCAATGTTTGGTGGAAATCGCAGCACCTGGCCGTGATGGTACAGTTGCAAAAATGCCGCGCCCAATGCCTGCATGTGCTGAGCGAGTGCGTCCGCAAATGGAAGTGTATACACAACACACATCTGAAAAGGCAAAAGAAGCACAATTTGGTGTGATGGAATTCCTTTTGATCAACCATCCTCTTGATTGCCCGATCTGTGATAAGGGCGGTGAATGCCCATTGCAAAATCAGGCAATGACGGAAGGTCGAACAGATACTCGTTTTGTTGATGTTAAGCGCACCTATCCAAAGCCTTTGAAAATCGCTTCAAATGTCTTGCTTGATCGCGACCGTTGCGTATTGTGTCAGCGTTGTGTGCGTTTCCAAAAGGAAATTGCCGGCGATCCATTCATTCAGCTTCAAGGTCGCGGTGGTGGAACACCAGGATATGACATTCATGCTTTGCACGGCTCACAAATTGGCCAGTTCGATGCTTCTGCATTGGATTTCTGTGATTCTGACGGTGCACATCCACATAAAGTATCGAATGGGCTTTCTGATCCATATGGTCAGCCTGGTTTGGCAGAAGGCTTTTCTGCTGGCCCTGTTGCTGTGGAAGAAAAGGATATTGAAGGGCGTCCATTTACATCTTACTTCACCGGCAACATCATTCAGATCTGCCCAGTTGGTGCATTAACAAGTGAATCGTATCGATTCCGTGCTCGTCCATTTGATTTGATGAGCGTTCCAGGTGTCACAGAGCATGATGCTTCGGGGAGCGCTTTGCGTGTGGATATGCGTCGCGGCGTCATTGTGAGGCGTCATGCGGGCGAAGATCCAGAAGTCAATGAAGAATGGATTACTGATAAAGATCGGTGGGCATTCCAGTGGCAGAATGGCGAAGATCGCTTGAGTAGTGCTTTTGTGAAAGAAAATGGTGAACGTGTTGCTGTTTCTTTGCCTGAAAGCTATAGCATTGCAGCACGCAAACTTTCTGCTGTTAAAGGTAAAGGTATAGCTGTTCTTATTGGCGGTCGCCTTCCTATGGAAGATGCCTATGCGTATGCTAAGTTTGCACGTATTGCTTTGAATACTAATGATATTGACTTCCGCACGCGCACTGTATCAGAAGAAGAAAATGCTTTCCTTGCTTCTACTGTTGCAGGAAGTGGCCTTGGTGTGACATATAAAGACCTAGAAACAGCAGGTCATGTTCTCACAGTTGGCTTTGAAGCTGAAGAAGAATGTGGCTCTGTTTTCTTGCGTTTGCGTAAAGGTGTTTTCAATAAGAAAACATCGGTTTCTGTTCTTGCACCTTATGCAACTGCTGGAACGAAGAAACTTAGCGCGCGCCTTATCCCAGTTGTTCCTAGCCAAGAAGCAACTGCTCTTGATTATTTGCGTGAAGGCGATGAAACCTTCGATGCTTTGAAGAATAATGGCATTATTCTTGTGGGTGAGCGTTTGGGCGCATGCGAAGGCGGTCTTTCTGCTGCACTTCGCTTAGCTGAACGCACTGGAGCACGTCTTGCATGGATTCCGCGTCGCGCAGGCGATCGCGGTGCTCTTGAAGTGGGTGCTGTTGGTCATCTTTTGCCTGGTGGCCGCCCTGTGGAAAATGCTCAGGCTCGTGCAGATATTCAAGCTGTATGGGGTGTTGAATCGCTGCCAACACAAGCAGGAAAGAGTGTTGATGGCATTATTGAAGCAGCTCTGAACGGATCAATTGCTGGTCTTGTATGTGCTGGTGTTGATCTTAGTGACCTTCCATCTTCAGCTCGTAAGGCATTAGAAAAGCTTGAATGTGTTATTTCTCTTGAAGTTCGCGATACTGAACTGGCATCATATGCTGATGTTGTTATTCCAGTTGCACCACCAAGTGAAAAGGGTGGTTCTTTCGTGAACTGGGAGGGACGTATCCGCCCATTTGGTCAAGCTCTCACGTCTGTTACCATGCCGGATCGCACAGTGTTGCATGAGATTGCTTCCCGTATGGGAGTCAATATCGGCACTGCTAAATTGGCTGATTGTGTTGATGAAATCATTGAAATCGGTTCGTGGAATGGTCCGCGCCTTGCAGTTCCGGGGTTAGGTTCACCAATGCCTGAACTTCCTCAGGACGGCTACGCTGTTCTTGCGTCATGGAACTTGATGCTTGGTGCTGGTTGCTTGCAAGATTTTGAACCTCATCTGGCTTCTGGTGCACGCGCTCCATATGCAATTTTGTCTGGTCCAACTGCACATAAGTTTGGTTTGAATACGTCAATGGTGGAAGTTTCTGGCCCAGAGGGCTCAGTTGTTTTGCCTTACGTTACAAATTCTGATATTCCTGATTCTGTTGTATGGCTGCCGCAGAATTCTCGTGGATGTTCCCTTGCTACACTTGGCGTTCAAGCTGGTAGCTTGGTGCAACTCAAAGCAGCTGGGGAGGTGGCATAGTGAACTTTTTAGCTGAAGTTTCACAGCAGGTGCCTGCTAACTTTCAGGAAGATAACATTTGGATTTGGCTCATTAAAGCAGTTCTTATCCTTGTCTACTTGTTGACATCTGTCATTTTCGTTCTTGTTTTTGAACGTAAGGTGCTGGGGCGTATGCAGAACCGCCGTGGTCCAAATCGTGTTGGTCCAGCAGGTATTTTTCAGTCTTTTGCTGATGCGCCAAAACTTTTGTTGAAAGAGCACATCTGGCCAAATGATGTTGATAAACTCATCTTCTTCTTCGCTCCAACTGTTTCAGCTGCTGCATCCTTCATTGTGATGGCTGTTATTCCAGTTGGGCCACAAGTTTCTGTTTTTGGTATTCATACACCATTGCAATTAGCTGATTCACCAGTGTCAATGCTTTTCATTGTTGCTGTAGCTGCTTTAGGCGAATATGGTCTTGTGTTTGGTGGATGGTCTTCTCACGCGCCACTTCCATTGATTGGTTCGGTGCGAAGTGCAACTCAGATGATTTCTTATGAATTGGGGCTTTCTATCGCCCTCGTTACCGTCTTCTTGTATAACGGAACGATGTCGACATCTGGCCTTGTTGCTGCTCAAACAGATATGTGGAACGTATTGCCAATGTTCCCTGCATTCATCGTGTATCTCATTTCTATGTTTGGTGAAACAAATCGTTTGCCATTCGATCTTCCAGAAGCTGAAGGTGAAATCGTTGCTGGTGCACACACTGAATATTCATCCATGAAGTTCGGATGGTACTACCTTTCCGAATACCTCAACATGTTTAATGTTTCCATGATTGGTACAACGGTCTTCTTCGGTGGATGGCGTGCTGGTCCAATTGTGACATGGCTCTTTGATCTTATGGGTGTCGATGCCAACGCAAATTGGTGGCCAGTCTTGTGGTTCACATTGAAGATCTGGTGCTTCATCTTCTTTATTGTCTGGGTGCGTGCAACGCTTGTTCGTATGCGTTATGACACCTTTATGAAGTTGGGATGGAAAGTGCTTATCCCTGTTGCTTTGGCGTGGTTAACACTCGTCATGATCGGTAAGGGTCTTGATGCTTTTGTTGACTTTACAAAGATTTCATGGATTAACTCTATCTTGTTGTTCGTTCAAAATAATCGCCCAGTGATGATGATTGTTTTCGTTGTTCTTATTTTGGCTGTCTTGCTCTTAATGATGGCCCCTGAAAAGAAGAATGAAGCTATTGAAATTGAAGATGCGCGTTTTGTTTCTCAAGATGAAGAGTTTGATGCTTTTGCTGGTGGCTTCCCAGTTCCACCTTTGAATGGTCAAAAACTTCCACCATCACCACGTGCGCAACGCGTGGAAGTTGCTCAAGCAGCTCCAGCTCAAGTAACTCAAAAGGAGGAAAGCAATGACGGAGAATAATGCTTCCCAGTGGGATACTCTTGATGAGAAATTGTGGGCACCTCGTAAACGTACAGGTTTAAGAAAAGCTCTTGCTCCTGTTGAAGGTTTTGGTGTTACTTTTTCGACTCTTTTTAGAAAACCTACAACAGAGGAATACCCAGAAAAGCCTGTGCCTCCTGCGCCGCGTTATCACGGGCGTCATCAATTAAATCGTTATGATGATGGGCTTGAACGTTGTGTTGGTTGTGAATTATGTGCGTGGGCATGTCCTTCTGATGCAATTTTCGTTGAGGCTGGCGCAAATACCCCTGATGCTCAATATTCGCCGGGCGAACGTTTCGGTAAGGTCTATCAAATCAATTATTTGCGATGCATTTTCTGCGGTTTCTGTATTCAAGCATGCCCAACGCGTGCGTTGACAATGACAACGAATTTTGAAGTTGCAGGCCCCACACGTTCGTCAATGATTTATGAAAAGAAAGACCTTCTTGCTCCATTGAAGGAGGGGACACTTGCTGCTCCACACCCAATGGTGGAAGGTATGACTGACGACGACTACTACAACGGTAAAATTACAGGACCTACGCAAGAACAGGTTGATTGGGTGAAAGAACATCGTCCTGATGAACCAACACTTGCAACGGTGAAGGTGCAACAGGAGGCTGCTCGTGCTTAGTGCAACTCTTACGATTTACACGGGCGAAGTAATCCTTTTTGCCATCCTTGCAATTGCGATGATTGGTATGGCTGTTTATGGATTGCTCATTGCTCGTAAAGCTGCCCACTCAACAGCAGCAATGATTGTTGTGATGGTTGGTTTTGCCTTTTTATACGTCATGCTTGAAGCTCCATTTATGGGTGTTGTTCAGGTGGCTGTGTATACAGGTGCAATTTTGATGATGTTCCTCTTTGTGTTGATGATGATTGGTGTTGATCTTTCAGAAGACAAGCGTGATTCGTTGATCGGCCAACGTGTTATTGCAGCGATCGGTAGCTTAGGGGTCATTATTATTAGCGCAGGTGTGGTGATGGCAGTACGTCATCCAGAAGCTGAAGGTTTAAAAGCTGCTAATGGTGATTCCAATCCTTCAAGTGTGGCAAAGCAAATTTTTGGTTCTCATCTTTTGACGATGGAGCTTGTGGGAGCTGTTCTGATTGTTGCAGCTCTTGGCGCTATGGCTCTTACTCATCATGAGCCATTGCGTAAGAAGATCACGCAAGAAGAGCTCGTGGATGCAAAAATGCGTGCCTATGCTGAAAATGGCCGTCATATTGGTCAAAAGCCGCGCACTGGTGTTTATGCAGAATCAAATAGTGCAGCTAATCCGGCGCTTGATCCCTATGGTCAACCTATTGAAGAATCTGTTCCACGTATGCTTCGTGTGCGTGGTCAACAGAATACATTGGAGGAGATTTCACCTATTACAGTTGCGCGCCGCACTGAAGGTGTGCTCGATTCGCCAGTCGGTAAATCTACGATGGTAGGCATGCATGGCGAGTCTGCTCCTGTTTATCCATCGCAAGATGTTCAAACTTCTGAAGATTCTTCTACGAATAAGGAGGAAACGAAGTGAACCTTATGATGTATGTTGTTCTCGCTATTATCTTGTTCGCTATTGGTGGTGCAACAGTCTTGATAAGGCGAAATACTATTATTGCCTTACTTGGCATTGAGCTTATGCTTAATTCATGTAATCTCGTTTTCCTTACTTTTTCTCGTATGTGGGGAAATCTTGAAGGTCAAGCATTTGCCTTCTTTGTTATGGTTGTTGCTGCTGCAGAAGTAGTAGTAGGTTTGGCCATTGTCGTGTCCTTGTTTAATACACATCGTTCTGCCTCTATTGATGGCGTGAACCAGTTGAAGAATTAACGGAAGGGAGGGTGTAAAAACAGTGAATACAATAACTTCCGTACACATTGCTGCTCAAGGAATAAGCGGGCAAGCTTACGCGTTACCAGCTGAGGGTATGGCATCGTATATTTGGTTATGTGTTGCTATTCCGCTTATCAGTTCAGGACTTCTTCTTGTTTTGGGTAAACGATCCAATACATGGGGTCACTGGTTGAGTATTTCTGCTTCTGCAGCATCTTTTGTTGTTGCTTTTATTACTTTGTTGCAAGTACTTGGGCGCCCAAGTGCAGAACGCGTCATGGACGCATCGCTTTATAAGTGGATTGCAACAAGCGAATTCAGTGTCGATCTTGCAATGCGTGTTGATCCTTTGTCATTGAGCTTCCTTATGCTTGTGACATTCGTAGGCACGCTCATTCATATTTACTCTGTTGCTTATATGGAGCATGATCCAGATCGTCGTCGTTTCTTTGCTTATTTGAATTTCTTCGTTGCTTCCATGCTTTTGCTGGTTCTTGGAAATTCGTATCTCGTCTTATTCTTCGGATGGGAAGGCGTTGGTTTGGCTTCCTTCCTTCTTATCTCTTTCTGGGATCAAAAGCCAGAAAATGCAACTGCTGGTAAGAAGGCATTTGTTATGAACCGTGTGGGCGATATGGGCATGATCATTGCAATGGTCATTATGTTTGCAGAATTTAAGTCCGTTGATTTTATGGATGTTTCACAAGGTGTCGCTCATGTTTCACAAGGAACATCAACGGCAATTGGCATCTTCTTGCTTGTGGCTGCCTGCGGTAAATCTGCGCAATTCCCATTGCAAGCATGGCTGGGTGACGCTATGGCCGGTCCAACCCCTGTTTCGGCTTTGATTCACGCCGCAACCATGGTTACTGCTGGTGTTTACTTGATGGTTCGCTCGGGTGCTATTTATGCACAAAGTGAAACAGCGCAGCTTCTTGTCGCTGTCATCGGGCTTATTACATTGATCTTCGGCGCTATTGTTGGTGCTGCAAAAGACGATATGAAGAAAGTTCTTGCTGCCTCAACCATGTCTCAGATTGGTTATATGATGCTTGCTGCAGGTCTTGGGCCAGTTGGTGCAGCTTTTGGTATCTTCCATCTTGTTACGCACGGTGCCTTCAAAGCAAATATGTTCTTGGGTGCAGGTAGTGTCATGCACGCTATGAATGACGAAGTTGATATTCGTGGCTTTGGTGGATTGCGTAAATACATGCCAAAGACCTTCTATACCTTTGGTGCTGGCTATCTTGCAATTATCGGTTTAGTATTCTTGTCTGGTTACTGGTCAAAAGATAAGATTATTGAAGCTGCGTTTACCACTGATGCCGGCCATCCATGGATTTTCGGTACAGCAACATTGATTGTTGCTGGAGTAACAGCTTTCTACATGAGCCGTCTTTTCTTTGCAATCTTCTTCGGAAAAGAACGTTTCGATCATGAAACTCATCATCCTCATGAAGCTCCTGCCTTGATGTGGGTACCTCAAGCTATCCTTGCTTTTGGTTCTCTCTTCTTGGGTGGTTTCTTATCGTATATTGATTTCCCAGGCTGGTTGGCTCCAGCTATTGGTGAATCAACATTGCATCATGCAGTTGATAGTGGGCATCTTGTTCTTCCATCCATCGTTATTACGATATCTGTTCAAGTTGTGATGGTTATTGGTGTTCTTCTTGCCTGGGTCAACTATGGCAAAGATATGCCAAAGGTTGCTCCAGAAGGCAATGCTCTTACACGTGCTGCACGCCGTGATCTTTTCCAAGATGACATCAACGAAAATCTCTTTATGAAGCCAGGTATTGGCTTAACAACTGCACTAAGTGTTGTTGATGAGAAAATCGTTGATGGAGCTGTTGAAGGAACAGGTAAGCTCACTCCTGCATTAGGGCGTTGGTTTGCTAAGTTCCAAAATGGCTATGCTCGTTCGTATGCTTCGCTTATGTTAGCAGGCATCGTTATTGTCCTCCTCATTGCTCTCGCAGGCAGAATGTTCTAAGGGGGAAGGTGAGAAATGTATATAACTATTTTAATTTCGTTAGCTGTTTTTGCAGCTGTGCTTTTACCTCTTGTAAAGCCTTTGCAAAGTATTGCTTATCTGTATGGTTTGGCAGTTTCTGCAATTATTTTCCTTATCTTTGTGTTGATGGCTTTCTCATGGGATATGGATTCTACTGCTCCATACCAATTCGCTGAAACTTATTCTTGGATTCCTCAACTTGGCATTTCCTATGCTGTTGGTTTGAACGGAATGAGCCTTGTCATGGTGGGCTTGTCGACATTTCTTGTGCCCATTGTATTCTTAGCTGCACGAGATGAGTTAGCTGAAGAATCAACACATCGTGCTGCAGGCTATGTTGCATGGGTCTTGTTTCTCGAAGCGATCATGATCGGCATTTTCGCCGCTCGTGATGTCTTCCTTTTCTATGTTCTCTTCGAATTGATGATTATCCCTGTCTTCTTCCTTATAGGGAGATACGGTGGAGAAAATAAACGACATGCATCGATCAAGTTCTTGTTGTATTCACTTCTCGGTGGGCTTGTGATGCTAGTTGGTGTTGTCGCTATCTTTGCTTATAACGGTAATGGTGGCGATAGTCCGTCGTATTTGATAGAAAACTTAAGTGTTCCAGGTGTGATTCCTGGAAATGCGCAAATGTGGATGTTCATTACGTTCTTTATAGCTTTTGCTATTAAAGCTCCGATGTTCCCAGTTCATACATGGTTGCCAGATACAACTGCTCAAGCCCGTCCTGGCACATCGACACTTCTTGTTGGTGTTCTCGATAAAATCGGTGCTTATGGCATGATTGCTTTCTGCTTGCCGCTTTTCCCAGATGCTTCCCGAGATGCACGCTTGGTCATTATGGTTCTTGCGGTCATTTCGATTATCTGGGGTGGATTCATGGCTATTGGTTCTCAGAACTTAATGCGTCTTATTGCATATACATCTGTGAGCCACTTTGGTTTCATGATTCTCGGTATATTCTCAGGTTCTGAAACTGCTATGAAGGGCGCAATTTTGTATATGGTTGCTCATGGTGTGGCAACTGGTGCTTTGTTCTTAACTGTTGGATTCTTAGGGCGTCGTGGCGGAAACTATGAGATTTCTACCTATGGTGGCTATAAGAGGGTTACGCCGCTTATAGCAGGTGTATTCCTTGTTTCGGGCTTAGCAACAATCGCTATGCCTGGTCTTTCTGGTTTCGTTCCTGAAGTTATGGTCCTGATGGGTACATTCTCTGTACATCATGGCCTTGGTATTGCTGCAGTGTTCGGTATGCTTCTTGCTGCGTTGTACTTACTGTGGCCGTATCAAAAGGTCTTTACTGGTGAAAAGCCAGAGATTGAAAAACCAGATATGAATACATCTGAACGTGTTGTTTCTGCTATTTTGATCGCAGCTATGCTTTACCTTGGTTTTGCTCCAAGCGGGGCATTGAGCGTGATTGAACCTGTTGCGAAACAATCGGCACAATATCTTGTTGTTGACGATTCACTGAACGTGGAAGGAAGTGCAAAGTAAGATGAGTGCACCATTTATTGTGTGGTCAGCATTAGTGCCGCTTTTGATTGTCCTTGGTGGCGGTGTTGTTGGCCTTTTGCTTGAATCTTTTGTGTCACGCCGTTTGCGTCGCCAGGTTCAGTTGATTTTCACTCTTTTGGTTCTTGCAGGAGCTATTGCTGCTTTGGCATGGAGAATTATTGAAGCGCGTGCTGGGCATGCTGCAGGAAATGTTATTTCTAGTGCTGATAGTGTTACAGGGGCAACCGCATTTGTTGAAGATATGCCGGCCTTGCTTTTCCAGCTTGTGATTTTAGTATGTTCTTTCTTTGCAGTTCTTGTGATTGCTGATCGTACTGCTGCTCGCGATGGTTCTTTGGTAGCTGCTGCGGCCGCTGTTCCTTTTAGTGCAGAAGAGCGTGAAACAACAAAGGCAGGATATTCCTTGACTGAAGCATATCCGCTTGTATTGTTCTCAGTTGGTGGCATGATGTCTTTTGCAAGTGCAAACGATACATTGACCTTGTTTGTTGCCCTTGAACTTCTTTCGTTACCGCTGTATGTTCTTACAGCTGTTGCGCGTCGTCGTCGTGCATTGAGTCAAGAAGCTGCTATTAAGTATTTCTTGCTTGGTTCTTTCTCTTCGGCGTTCTTCCTTCTTGGTGCGGCGTTTTTGTATGGGTACAGCGGAAGTACAGCTTTCGCAGTTCTTTCATATGCTCCTATCGCTAACATTACTCAAGGTCAGGATGCGCTCCTCATTCTCGGTTTTGTTCTTGTAATGGTTGGTTTGCTCTTCAAAGTCGGTGCAGCTCCCTTCCATTCATGGACGCCTGATGTTTATCAAGGTGCGCCAACACCAATTACTGGTTTTATGGCTGCTGGCACAAAGATTGCCGCTTACGCCGCTTTGATACGCATTACCTTTGCAGTTGGCCATAATATTAAGGCGGATATCCAACCATTTATGTGGGTCGTTATTATTGTGACTATGCTGGTTGGTACCGTTATGGGGATTGTCCAAACTGATGTGAAGCGTATGTTGGCATACTCTTCAATTGCACATACAGGCTTTATGTTGATAGCTGTTATTTCTTTCCAAGTATCCTCTATTCCTGCTTTGATCGTTTATTTAGCAGGTTACGGCTTGGCATCAGTTGGTGCTTTTGCTGTGGTAACACTTGTTCGTAAACGCGGCGAGAATGGTGAAATACTTGGTGAAGCAACGGATCTTAATAGTTGGAAGGGATTGGGTAAGCAATATCCAGCACTGGCAATTTCGATGCTGATTTTCTTGCTTTCCTTCGCAGGTATTCCGTTGACTGCAGGATTTATTGGTAAATTCATGGTCTTTACTGCTGGTATTCAAGATGGTATGACGTGGCTTGTTGTTTTGGCCATTATTTCTTCGGCTGCAACAGCATTCTTCTATTTCCGTCTTGTGAAGTACATGTTCTTTGAAGAACCTGATACTGAAAATACAGTGATTGTGAAATCGGAAGGTTTCACTTTCGTAGCCATTGCCTTTACTGCTTTTGTGACTATTTTGTTAGGAGTCTTACCTAAAGCAATTATCACTTTACTTGAAGGTGTGGCAGAATTTGCACTGTGAGTATTTCTTTCGGTGATGGTCCTTTAGTTGAACGCTTAAAGAGGCGTATGGATAAAGTAGAGTCGCTTCTGCTTGATAATGTCGTTCTCGACGATCTGCAGATCGACTCTACTTTATTGCATTTAGCTAAAGCAGGGGGGAAGCGTATCCGTCCACTTTTGGTGTTATTAACAAGTGAATTAGGAGCAACTCCTGAATCGCAAGATGTCTATGATGCCGCTGTTCTTGTAGAGCTGACACATTTGGCTTCCCTTTATCATGATGATGTGATGGACGATGCTCCATCTCGTCGTGGTGTCCCATCAGTGCATAAAGAATACTCAAATATTGTGGCTATTTTAGCTGGTGATATCATTTTTGCACGCGCTTCTCATATTGGTGCATCTCTAGGTGAAGAAATGGTTCTTCTTCATGCGGATACTTTTACGCGTTTGTGTCAGGGACAATTACATGAAACAATGGGGCGTACAGCTGGTCAGTCCTCTTTTGAACACTATATCTCTGTATTGAGTGATAAAACCGGATCCCTTATTTCTGCTGCTGCACGCTCTGGTGTTATTTGTTCAGGTGGAACACCCGAACATGCTGAAGCTGTGGGGCAATGGGCAGAACGTATTGGTGTTGCTTTCCAACTTTCCGATGATGTCATTGATATTTTTGCGTCAGCTGAAACAAGTGGAAAAACACCGGGAACGGATTTGCGCGAAGGTGTCGATACTATGCCGATTATTTTTTTGCGTCAACAAGCAGAAAAAGGCACTATTGATGAGCAGGGGCAAGAAATTCTTGATCTCCTTGCAGGTGGTTTGAATACTGACGCCGATGTAGAAAAAGTCATCGCTCTTTTACGTCAACATGCAGTTGTGCAACAAACTTTAGATTTAGCTCACCAATGGGTCGATGAAGCCGAAAGTTTCTTAAATGCACTGCCAGATGGGGATGTGAAAGAAACGATGAAAAATTTAGGGCGTGAGTTAGTAGATAGAAGTTGTTAAAACTAAATAAGGTAGAATTTACAAACATAATGGAATAGAAGGCATAGAGGGGTTTTATCATGAAGATTATCGACAAGATTTTGCGAGCCGGTGAAGGTCGCACTTTAAAAAAACTTAAGAAAATTACGGAACAGGTCAATGCTCTTGAATCAATTATGGAAGAGATGAGCGATGAAGAGCTCAAAGATCAAACTCGTTTATTCAAAGAACGCCTTGCTGATGGTGAAACCCTTGATGACATCTTGCCTGAAGCATTTGCAACAGTGCGAGAGGCATCAAAGCGTGTGCTTGGCCAGCGTCATTATGATGTACAGATTATGGGGGGCGCAGCGCTCCACTTTGGAAATATTTCCGAGATGAAAACAGGTGAAGGTAAAACTCTTGTTGCTACTTTGCCATCGTATTTGAATGCTTTGACAGGTGAAGGCGTGCACGTTGTTACGGTTAATGATTATCTTGCTTCGTATCAGAGTGAAATTATTGGGCGCGTTTTTGAATTTCTTGGCATGAAAGTAGGTTGTATTCTTACTTCGCAAACACCTCAAGAGCGCCGCAAGGAATATGAAGCTGATGTTACTTATGGTACTAATAACGAATTTGGCTTTGATTATTTGCGCGATAACATGGCAATGGATGTGGAGTCATGTGTGCAGCGTGGTCATAATTTTGCCATCGTTGATGAGGTTGATTCTATTCTTATTGATGAAGCGCGGACGCCTTTGATTATTTCCGGCCCTGCTGAGGGTAATGCTGAAGAATACTATCGCCAATTTGCCGATTTAGCCTTGCGTATGAAGCGTGATACCGATTATGAAGTAGATGAAAAGAAACGTACTGTCGGTATTCTCGAACCAGGTATCGATATCGTAGAAGATCATTTTGGTATTGATTCTCTTTATGAGGCTACGAATAACCCAATGATTTCTTATCTTAATAATGCTATCAAGGCAAAAGAGTTGTTTGAGCGCGATAAGGATTATATCGTGCAAAATGGAGAAGTTCTGATCGTTGATGAGCATACGGGACGTGTTTTGCCGGGCAGGCGCTATAACGAAGGCTTACATCAGGCCATTGAAGCAAAAGAGCATGTTGAGGTGAAGGCTGAAAATCAGACTCTTGCCTCCGTTACTCTTCAGAACTATTTCCGTTTATATAAGAAACTTTCTGGCATGACGGGTACTGCCGAAACAGAAGCAGGAGAATTTGCCTCAACCTACGATTTAGGTGTTGTTCCTATTCCTACACATCGACCTGTGCAACGTAAAGATTTGACTGATCTTGTTTATGCAACACATGCAGCTAAATTGAAGGCTATCGTTGCAGATGTCAAAGAAACGCATGAAAAAGGCCAGCCTGTTTTGATTGGTACGACATCAGTGGAAAAATCTGAAGAGCTTTCTTTGATGCTTCGCCGCGCAGGTGTTCCTCATAATGTTCTTAATGCGAAAGAGCATGAGCGTGAAGCTAATATCGTTGCAGAAGCAGGTCGTTTAGGGGCTGTTACAGTAGCAACGAATATGGCAGGTCGTGGTACAGACATCATGCTTGGTGGTAATACAGAATACCGCGCTAAGCAAGCTGTTGAAGCTCTTGGTATCAATTCTGATGAAAACCCCGATGAATACAATGCTGCCTGGCAGGCTGCTTTGGCTCAGGCGAAGGAAGATGTGAAACAAGAACATGAAGATGTTATTGCTTTAGGTGGTTTGTATGTCTTGGGCTCTGAACGCCATGAGTCACGCCGTATTGACAATCAGTTAAAAGGTCGTAGTGGGCGTCAGGGGGATCCTGGGAAATCTCGTTTCTATATTTCCTTAGAAGACGATTTGATGCGTTTGTTTGCTTCTGTGGCAGTTTCTGGTTTGCGTGCTGCTGCTGAAGCTGAAGACGCACCTATTGATATTAAATTGATGTCGAAAGCAATTGAGCGCGCTCAAACTCAACGAGAGGCTGCTCATGCGGAAATCCGCAAGAATGTCTTGAAGTATGACGATGTCATGGATGAACAGCGAAAGATTGTTTATGGTGAGCGTCGTGAAATTCTTCAAGGTAAAGACTTAGAATCAACCATGCGTTCTTTCCGACATTTTGTGGTTGAAGATGTCGTTATGAGTCACACTGAAGATGGTCATTCAGATGATTGGAATCTCGAATCTTTATGGATCGATTTGCATTCGTATTACAAGCCAAGTATGACGGCTGCGGAACTTGTGGAAGATAAGGGCGGTATTGGTCGCCTTGAACGTGATGATCTTATCGATGAATTAACCCGCGATATGGATTATGTTTATGAAGATCGCGAAGAATTGTTCGGTTCAGAAACGATGCGTGAAATCGAACGAGTTGTTGTGTTGAATGCTTTAGACCGTAAATGGCGTGATCATCTTTATGAAATGGATTATTTGAAAGAAGGAATCAATTTGCGTGCTATGGCTCAGCGTGATCCTTTGATCGAATATAAGCATGAAGGTTATGACATGTTCCAAGCGATGAATGACAGTATTAAATCTGAGGCTGTTCAGATTATTTTCCGTGCTGAAACTCCGCAAGAACGTGAAGAACGACTGCAAAAAGAAATGGAAGCTGCCCAAGCGCAGGCACAGCAGCAGAAGCAAAAACGTAAAGTTGCAACAACGATGGCGATGGGTGGTCCCGTTCCTAACCTTCCTACGAATGAACAAATTTTAGGTATTTCGCGTCCTGTGAATGCTGCAATGACGTATACATCTGCAGCTAAGAATTCATCTGAAGGTACTCAGGCAACTGATGCGAATGGACGTGCTGTGCGTCAAGCTAATAGCCCTGCGCGAGATGGAATGAATCGCCAGCAACGCCGTGCGATGCGCAAACAACAACGCAAAAATTCATAAAATTAAGTAAAAAAACGGGAGTCGCGACTCCCGTTTTTTTACTTTTTATCCAATATCTAAAGCAGTTACCTTCCATGTGCTGCGGGAAAATTCCATGCGTAATGCGATTGCTCGCAGGCGAAGTCCGTCGTGAACAATGGCGGTAATTTCAGCAATGCGAGGGCGTATATAGGAAATATGGATGTTCTTGAATCTGGTTTTTAAGCGGATGTCTCTTTTTCCCTGTGTACGCATAGCCAGAGCCGCGCGCCGTTGCAGAACACCGTATACATCTGCTGTAAACCAGTGACGTAATTGCATAGGGGAGCGGTGTCCTGAAAGTA
>JAGBKC010000005.1 GCA_017934115.1 Actinomycetaceae bacterium
CAAGAAAACACATTTTTTCTTTCCATGCTTTAAAGTTGTTACTGATGAGCACAAAACCAAACACTCGAAAAGAATACAGAAAAAAAACTCAACAGCGCCAAACACTTGTCTTTGGTACGGTGGGAGGTTTGATGACGCTCCTATTTGCCTTTGTCCTTCTCGTATGGTCTGGTGTTTTTTCTCTTCCTTTTGAGCCAAAGTTTTCCTCATCTGACGAAGAAGAAAACCTCGTCACACCTTGTATTGAAGAAAATACTCAAGCCGTTAAGCTTACTGATATTACTGTGCGTATTTATAACTCCACCAAAAAATCTGGTTTAGCTAATCAAGCAGGCGAAAAACTTGCAGGTATGGGAGTTATTGTTCCATCAACTGATAATTGGAACGGCAAACAAATTAGCGAATCTGCACGTATTATCGTAGGCAAAGATGCTATTGATGCAGCATATACATTAGCGCAATATATTCCCGATTCACTTGTGCAATACGACCCTGATACTGCAGATGAAGTGGTCACTCTTGTTTTAGGCACCAAATATGACGGGGTGAAAACCACTGATGACGTTAATGCTTCTAACCCTGGTGGAATTTTGAACTCTCCATCTCAGTGCACCACGATCAGTAAAGGTTCAGCTAAATAACTATGAAAGGTCATCATCATTGTGATGGATGCTCTTCAAAAGCGAGCGCACCCACACTGCTGTACTTGCTTGTACGAGAGCAGAGACAATAAGAGAAATACCTGCCATAAGTGAAAGAGCTGTGTGCTTATTTTTGCGCACTCTTCGAGCCAGTACAAAGGCACCAGTAGCTATATGGCCAGTTGTCATTACACTTACTAGAAGAGGATGTTCCACATAGAAACGACGATACCACTTCCACATTCGTGAACTACCACTTCCCTCACCTGACACTTCATAAGCAATAGTAGTTTTCAGACGATCAGTAAAATCTTGAGGAACGAACACCTGAAAATTCTCCAACACACCACGTGCACTCAATTGTTCTGCATCATTAGTAGGCGAAGGAATATTTAGGAGCGAACATACGTCATCCATAATGAGATGTGCGGATTTTATATCTTTCGTTTCTAAAAGAGCGCGTAATTTTTGCGGATCGCTAACATCAAGGAGTGAAGAAAAAGCAGAACAAAAAAATCCTGCTCCCATATGTTCATGGGCAAACTGTGCCGCCGGCCCATTGCGGTCCATCCAAGTGCAATTTGTATACAAATAATTCCAGTTCCACACATGCACGCACCCATGTAGATACACGCTTATAAGCGGAGGTTGTTTAGCATCATGAGCAATACTCAAAGTTATCCACATGTTCTCATTAAGTTCATGTACATCAACAGAAATAGGAGTGTTATTCATAGGTACAACCACATGTCCTCTTGAAATATCACCCACATACACTGGTGCATCGATATAGCTAGGTAATTGCGTCAATTTTGCCAAAACAACATCACTTAAGCACACCATCGAGCCATCTACATAATAGTGTGATTCATTGTCGTTGAAGGATTTCACTTCTTTACTGTATGAAAGAGAAGTATCGCCCTCATCTTCAACATCTACCTTGCCAATATCAATCTGCCCCCACGCGACCACTGAGTGATCAAGATTGACTTGGATTTTCCGCAAAGATTCACTAATTTTTTTCACAAATGCATGAATTGACATTCCCTCACGTATATTGCCGTCCGTACAAACAATAGCCAAGGCGTTTTTTTCACTGATCGGAAGTTCAATATTCCAAGTATCGCCATCAATGTATCGACGCGCAATAATTCCTTCACGGTCAAAAAAATCTTCAATATCATCGTGCGAAGTTAACCGCGGATCAAGGAGGATAATTTCACCCGTTATTCTCAGCCACTGCATGTTAGTTTTCCTTCGCTGTGCGCAGGTTGTGAATTTGATAAAGCGCCACGCCAGTAGCAACACCAGCGTTCAATGATTCCATCAATGGAGAAATAGGAATCGAGGCAATGACATCACAGGTTTTACGAGTCAGCTGCGATAACCCCTTACCTTCTGAACCTGTCACCACTACTAAAGGCATATCAGCCACAGACAGTTCACCAATATTTTGTGAGCCGCCTCCATCAAGCCCCACAACAAAATAGCCTTCGCTTTTTAAGTATTCAAGCGTGCGTACTAAATTCTTTTCGCGCGCAATAGGCAAACGCGCAGCCCCACCCGAGGACACCTTCCACACCACCGAATTTACCTCACAACTGCGACGCTCAGGAATAATAACACCGTCAGCATAAAACGCGCATGCACTACGTACAATAGAACCCAAATTATGCGGATCGGTAATACCATCAAGGGCAACAAAAAAACCTGGTACGCCATCATCCTTTTTAGCATGAACAAGAGATGTAATATCAGCATACTCATAGGGTGGCACTTCAATACCAATGCCTTGATGAACCATTGAATCGCTTAACGCATCAAGATCACTGCGGCTGACCTCAACAACGGGAACATGACGAGCAACAGCTTCTTGCAATACAAGAGAAAGACGTGAATCATGAACAAGGCTCGACTGTAAAAAAATTCGCGAAAATGGAATTCCACCACGCACAGCCTCAGTAACTGCATTGCGCCCTACAATAAAATCAGATCCATCTCGTAACGTTATAGATCCTTTACGCGCTTTCACTGAATTTTCGCGTTGCATTTGCTTACGTTTGCGCACTTCACGTTCAATTTTGCGCTGATGAGCCGGATGATAAATACGATCTTCTGCTTTAGGTGTTGGCCCTTTCCCTTTCAAACCTCGAGCACGCTTTCCGCCCGAACCTACGCTAGAACTCTTTTTACGTGAACGCTGATGTTGATTATCTGCCATGTCTTCTCGTTCCTATTAAGCAATATGCCAGCTTGTACCATCAACACCATCTTCAATAATGATGCCTGCATTAACGAGTTGGTCTCGCAAAAGATCCGCTTGGTCCCAGTTTTTTTCTTTACGTGCTACATCTCGCTGAGCCAGTACAGCTTTAACAAGACTATCAAGAGCCGCATGCTCATTGTCATTACTGCCTGTTTTTTTCCACTGAGACGAATAGGGATCAAGACCGAGAACATCCAGCATGGCACGTACTTTCAACTGATATCCTCTCGCTATATTCGCATCCGCACTATCAAGAAGTTTATTTCCATCATTGATCGTCTCATGAATGGATGCCAAGGCACCCGCAACATTGAGATCGTTATTCATCGCCTCCACGAAAGCGTTCGGGAAGACGTCTATTGATGCATTGACGATATCGTTTTCTGGTATTTCGCCTGCATATTTTATTGTTTGTTCAACAAAATGAATCATCTTACCGTAAACGTTTTCTGCTTCCTTCAAAGTTTTTTCAGAATATGCAACAGTAGAACGATAGTGCACTGTCCCCAAAGCAAAACGCAGGATTACTGGTTTGACACTTTGAACGATATTATCGACCGTTAAAGAATTTCCAAGAGATTTACTCATCTTTTCACCATCAATGGTGACCCACGCATTATGCATCCAATAATTGGCAAATGACCTTCCAGCACCATGGCTCTGCGCTTGTTCATTTTCATGGTGAGGAAAACGCAGGTCAATACCACCGCCATGAATATCAAAAGCATCACCTAAGTAGCGTCCGCTCATTGCCGAGCATTCTATATGCCATCCCGGACGCCCACGCCCCCAAGGCGACTCCCAAGATGCCGATAATGGCTCACCATCTTTTGGTGCTTTCCAAAGAGCAAAATCGTGTGGATTTTTCTTATCGTTTTCTTGTGTTTCTTCATCAACGCTCATATTTTCAAGAGATTGGTGCGTAAGCGAGCCGTAATCTTGTAAAGAATGAACATCAAAATAGACATTACCAGAATTACCAACATAGGCATGGCCTGCATCAATAATCTCTTGGATGAGCTGTAGCATATCGGTGATATGCCCTGTTGCACGCGGTTCATAAGTGGGGGCTTGAATACCAAGAATGCGGTAGGCTCGCGAAAATTCTTGTTCAAATTTATATGCCCATGCCCACCACGGTGCATTATTTTCTCGTGATTTGATAAGAATCTTATCATCAATATCAGTCACATTACGAACCATAGTGACATCGTAACCCAGCCGTTTCAACCACCGCACCAGCACATCAAAGGTAACAGCAGAACGCATATGTCCGATATGAGGTGAACCTTGCACAGTTGCACCACACAGATATATACCTACTTTTCCTTCTTCACGTGGCTCAAAAGGACGATACGTATGAGTTGCTGAGTCATATATTTTCATCACTCTCATATCTTAGTACAAAGTAGGTACATTCAAGATTATTCAACAGGAAAAATGTGTGTTACATCTTCAAAAGACTATCGATACGTGGAAGTGCTTCTAATAATTCACGCGTATAGGGTTGTTGCGGACGATGAAAAACATCATCCACATTTCCTTGCTCAACCGTCTGACCTTTGTGCATCACTAGCACATCATCACCTACAGCAGATGCCAAGTAAATATCATGAGTAATAAAAACATAAGAAACACCTAATTCTTTTTGAATACTTTGCAAATAATCAATGATTTGTTCTTGAACTAGGCAATCAAGAGAAGAAACAGGCTCATCAAGAATAAGAATATCGGGCTGCCCTATGAGAGCGCGCGCAATAGCTACACGCTGGCACATACCACCGGATAATTCGTGTGGATATTTGTTCACAACATTTTTCGGCAAACTGAGCATATCCAGCAAATCACTCATACGTCTATTGACATCACCACGCGAAAATACTTGACCTTTCAAAGGTTCATTGATAGAACGATACACAGACATCATAGAATCAAGTGATCCAAAAGGATTTTGAAAAACTGGCTGAATACGTTGACGTATCTTTTTATACTCTTTACGAGAATAAGAAGACAGCTCACTTCCTTTATAAAATATTTCACCTTCACTCGGTTTTATAAGTCCTAAAAGCATATGAGCCAACGTTGTTTTTCCACTGCCAGATTCACCGACAATCGTTAATGTTGAGCCGGTCGATAAAGAAAAAGATACATCTTTGACGGCGTAAAAATTCTTTTTCCGTTTTTTTTCAAAAACCTTAGAAACTCCTCGTACTTCCATAAGGGGTTCTTCTAGCGCAACATTTTCATGTTTTCTCCTACTTACCGTCAAAGAAGGCTGCGAAGATTTTTTCTTTGCATCTTTAACGACAAATGAAGCAGAAAGAAGTTTTTGCGTATATTCATGGCACGGATGATCAAAAAGTTCAAAGGGCGTTCCCGATTCAACAATTGCCCCATTATTCATCACAAAAATACGGTCAGCTCGCTCAAGTGCTAAAGCAATATCGTGCGTAATGTACACAATTGCTTTATTCTCATTCATAAAAGATGAATCAAAGTAATCACAAATCTTTTTTTGTGTAATCACGTCTAGTGCAGAGGTCATTTCATCAGCAATGATAATATCGGGATCACCTGCAAGAGTAATGGCGATAAGAACACGCTGACACATACCTCCTGATAGTTCGTGAGGATACGATTCCAAACATTGCGCTGGATCAGTAATTCCTAATTCTTGAAGAAGATCAATGGACCGTTCACGAATCTCTTCTCGCGTCAAATCTGTGTTTGCTTCAAATGCTTCACGCAGCTGAAAACCGATTTTATAGACAGGATTAAGAGAAGAGAGCGGATCTTGAGAAACAAGACCGATCCCATTACCTCTAATATCTGCATATTCTTTCTTTTTCAATGAGGTAATATCGCACCCTTTGAAAAGTATATTCCCATTTTCTACAGATACACCATCAGGCAAAATATGAAGAATCGTTAAAGCTAATGTTGTTTTACCACTGCCTGTTTCTCCCACGATCGCTATCTTTTCACCCGATTGAATACGAAAACTAACGTCATGAAGAATGCGTTCTCGCTCTTTCTTTTTCTTACCAAAACCAACATCTATATTACGAAGTTCTAAATATGTCTCCTTCATTATTCTGACCTCGTTTTCACGTTAAACGCATTGCGTAGTACATCTCCCAGCATCATAAAACCAAGAACAGTAAGAGCTAACATACCAGAAGGAAAAAACAATACAGAAGGAGCTTGACGTAAAGCAGAACGCGCAGAGGAAATATCAGAGCCCCATGAAATCATATCGGGAGGCAAACCGATACCTAAAAAAGAAAGAGTTGCCTCTGCCATGATATACACACCCAAAGATGTAGCAGCATACGTAACAATAGAACCAAAAATATTCGGCAAAATATGCCGAATAATGATCGTCAATGAATTTTGCCCCATACATACAGCAGCACGAATATATTCTTCTTGTTTCACTTCCAAAACAGCAGAACGAACGATTCGCGCAACTGTTGGCCAGGCAAAAGTCGATATCACCATAACAACGAGCCACTGCGTTCGGTCAAATTTGAACAGTTGCATCATTACGATAGCTGCCAAAATAAAAGGAATAGAAAAAAAGATGTCGGTAATACGCGAAAGAAGAGAATCTATAAAACCACCACGATAACCAGCATAAACTCCAACGATAGTTCCACTTACCACACTAACAAGTGTTGTCATGACACCAACAAAAAGAGAAGTATGAGCCCCATAAACAGTGCGCGCAAAAACGTCACATCCTTGACGGTCAAAACCAAAAATATGACCCGAACGCGGATCGGCAAAAGAATTTTTTAGTGTGCAATAATGAGGGTCAACATCAGTAAAAAACGATGGAAACAAGGCCACAAAAGACACACCGCCAACAATAAAAACTGCAATCCAAAACATCGCACTCGTGCGAACATGACGCCATACGTCTCCTATAACTCCACGGCTAAACAAACGAAGACTACTCATAGCGAATCCTCGGATCTAAAATGACATAAATAATATCCACCAGAAAAGAGCTTAAAATATAGGCCAGTATAATAACAATACTAAAAGAGACCACAGTTGACGATTCGCTCTTCAAAATCGCCTTAAATAATGTACCACCAATGCCTGGAATATTAAAAATACCTTCTGTAACGATTGCGCCCCCCATCAAGGCACCAAAATCTGTTCCAATATATGTTAAAACGGGAATCATTGAATTGCGCACCACATGTTTGGCAATAACACCGCTTTCACGCAAGCCCTTCGCCCTGGCAGTACGCACATATCGAGCCGAATAGTTTTCAGCAATTTCTACACGTGTCAACCTTAAAATATATGCAAATGACACAGCACCAAGCACTAATGAAGGCATCAAAAGCGATGTGAACGACATATCAATAGAAGCCGTCACAGGTAACCAACCGAGTTTCACTCCCACAAAAAACTGCAAAACAAAACCTAAAACAAAGGTAGGAACAGAAATCAAAAAAGTAGAAATAACAAGAATCGAAACGTCAAAAACGCCTCCTCGTTTCAAACCAGCAAAAATCCCAAAAGCAATACCAAACACAGATTCAATAACGATGGTCATGACAGCTAAAGTGAAAGTCCACGGAAAAGCATCAATAAGAACATCTAAGACAGGCCGCCCAGAAAAGGATGTACCGAAATCAAGAGTAAAAATGCCTTTCATATAATACATGTACTGCACTAACAAAGGTTCATCTAGATGATATCTCCGTACAATAACTTCACGTAGATCAGGAGGAAGAGGTTTCACTCCGCCTAATGACATAGCTGGATCTCCAGGCAAGACATAAACAAGCGCAAAAACCAAAAAAGTAGAACCAAAAAAAACAAAAACAAACTGAGCAATACGGCGCAGAATGTATGCTTTCATAATTCCCCTTGGCAAGATACGAAAAAAGAAAAGAGGAGAGCTGAACTCTCCCCCGTTTTTCTTAAGTCTACAACATATTTTCTCACTACAAAACTAACGTCTATGCTATTTTTCTATATCACTATAGACAGGAACGCCATTCCACTGGAAAAGAATTTTTGAGACATTCGTAGAATAGCCACCAAGAATATTTTCTGTCCATAGCGGAATGATCGGCAAATCTTTCATGAGGATCTCTTGAGCTTTTTGATATCCGGATAGACGGTCACTCACATTTTCTTGTGCATGCGCAGATGACAATACGCTATCAAATTCACTGTTCTTATACTCATATATATTCGTTACCGAATTTGATTTATGATTTTCAAGCACAGTATATATAGACGGATAAGCAACTTGCCAACCCAAGCGAACCGAAGATGTTAGTGCCTTATTGAACATATCGTCTTGAAGTTTCTCAAATTGTGCATATGCCTTTGGCTGGGCATTCATATCTAAATTATTATTCAATTGGTTGACGACAGCCTCAACCCATGCTTTATGGGCATTAAAATCAGCATTATAGGCGATCTCAAACGTAGAATCACCCCATGGCGAGATCTCATTCGCCTGCTTCCATAAATCTTTCGCCTTCTCAACATTCAAACTCAACACTTCACTACCCGCAACAGAGTCGGTATGACCAGGTATAGCAGCAGGAACAAAATCAGAAGCAGGAGAACGCGTAGCACTAAACAATTGAGTGCAAATCTCATCTCTATCAATAGCCATAGAAATGGCCTGGCGTCTCAAACGCCCCTCTTCACCACTAAAATGAGGCAAATAATAAGGAATAGCAATAGACTGAGCAACACTACCTGTTCGATTAACAGTACGATTACCTAAATCTTTTTCTAATACGGAAATAAAATCTAAAGGAATCGAATACACTAGATCCAGCTTATCAGCTATAAGATCGTTATATATACTCGTATCATCAGAATAAATTTTGAAAAGAACACCTTGATTCTTCGTTGCTTTTCCGCCTCTATACAACGCATTAGGAACAAGACGAATGTATTCATTATTCTTCCATTCTTGCACAACATATGTTCCATTAGAAATTGGCGAGACACCCTGCTTATTCATCGACTCAGAATCCGTCAGAGCCGATTGAGGAAGAGGGAAGAAAAATACATCACCCAAAATCGATGTAAATTCCATATTTGGTTCTACTAAGGTGACTGTGAATTCATGATCAGAAACGATATTCAAGCCAGAAAGATGTTCTTCATCTTCATCTTCAGCACCTTCAATGATGGCAAAAGCAGTATTGGATAGTGCTTCATTCTTAGAATTCGCAGCCCAATTCCATGCATCCACAAAGCTAGATGCTGTGACGGGAGTGCCATCAGAAAACACATAATCTTCTCGTAATGTGATATCCCATGTTTTCCCTTTATCATTGGTTTCAATGGACGATGCAACAGCAAAGACCACTTCACCCGTATGTGTATAACGCACAAGCCCGTCATAAATATGCTCCAAAATCACAGCACAATCAATATCAATACACATAGCCGGCAATAAATTAGTTGTCGGCTCTGTCGTATGCGTTAAAATGACATGCGCATTTTCATCTTCTTGTGTGCTGGCATTGTTACTACATGACGACACCGTCAAGCCTAATACTATAGCGCTACTTAAAGAAAGAACGCGTTTTGATATATGCATGAACCCCATAGGAAAATAATAAATACACAAAGAAAAAAAAACAATACAAAAGAGGAAGGACTTCCCTTCCTCTTTTCCTATGATTGGCTACAACTCAGTGCACTCCCATGAACACATCTCACTTTTTCTCAATATCAGTGTAGATAGGCAACGCTTGCCAATTAAAATGCACATGAGAAACTTTTTCTGAATATCCACCAACAGAATTTTGGTTCCACAGTGGAATAGCAGGAAGATCGCGCATCAAAATAGCTTGAGCCGTATCATATTCTTTTTGACGCTCCGACGCATCTATCTTGCTTGTTACATGAGAAAGGATCGTTTCTAATTCTTCATTTTCATACATCGAATCATTAGAAGAACCGTTTTTTTGATACAGCGGGGCAATGAAATTATACGCAGACGGATAATCTGCTTGCCAGCCTGTACGCACAGCAGATGTAAGCTTTTGATTCACGACATCTTCGCGCATTTGATCAAACTTTGCATACACTTTTGGCGCTGCGTTGATTCCTAAGTTGTTATGCAATTGATTGACAACAGCCTCAACCCATGCTTTATGGGCACTTGAATCAGCATTATAGGCGATCTCAAACGTAGAATCACCCCATGGCGAGATCTCATCAGCCTGTTTCCATAACTCTTTCGCCTTCTCAACATTCAAACTCAACACCTCATTGCCAGAAATAGAATCGGAATGCCCAGGAATAACATCAGCAACAAAATCAGAAGCAGGAGAACGCGTACCCACAAACAACTGAGAACAAATCTCACCTCTATCGATGGCCATCGATAAAGCCTGACGCCTCAAACGCCCCTCATCACCACTAAAATGAGGTAAATAATAAGGAATAGTGATCGACTGCCATAACGCACCTTTTTGATTAATGGCGCGTTCACCTAATTCCTTTCCAAAAGTATTCATAGCTTCAGAAGGAATTGCATAAACAACATCTAAATTATTAGCTAAAAGATCATTGTAAGCAGCAGCATCATCGGTATAAATCTTAAAAATAATACCATTGTTTTTTGGTTTTTTATCGCCCTCATAATGAGGATTAGGTTCAAGAATCATTTGTTCGTCATGATCCCATGATGTCAATATATATGGACCATTCGAAATCGGCTTTTCACCTTGCTCCTTAGCAGTATCAGCAGACGCTAAACTTGCACTTGGGACTGGATAATAAGCTTTATAACCTAAACGCTGGGAAAACTCTGTATCATTATGCGAAAGAGTAATGGTGAATTCTGTATCAGAAATGATTTTCAAGCCAGAAAGGTGTTCCTTATCTTCATCATCGTATCCCTCAATAGGAGCAAAGAAATCAATAAGACGAGCCTCGTTTGATGGATTTGCAGCCCAATTCCATGCATCCACAAAACTTGCCGATGTCACAGGCGAACCGTCAGAAAACTTCTTTCCTTCCTTGAGTTTCACATCCCATGTTTTTCCATTATCTGAACTGCTGATCGATTGAGCGACAGCAAGTACAGAGTCGCCCGATTCGTCATAACGAACCAAACCTTCAAAAAGTAAATCAACAACAACTCCGCCGCCATCTTCATAAGCCATAGATGGAATGAGATTAGTATCAGGTTCGATATGTTGTGCCAACACATAACTATCACGATTCTCATTATTCGAAGAAGATGAACTCGAAGTGGCACATGATGCCAAGAAAGATGTAAGAGCCCCTATAGAAATAAGAGCAATAATTTTTTTTGTAAACCCCATAACATTAAAATACTGTAAAAAAAGTAGATACGCTAATAAAACTTCCTGTTTTCACATTAAATACAACACTTTTACAC
>JAGBKC010000026.1 GCA_017934115.1 Actinomycetaceae bacterium
CAACGGTGTATCACAGAATGCGCAAGGTCGTATTCCGCCGAGATTTCCTTGACCGGTTTGCCACCGTCGTAAAGCGCGACAATCTGTCGTTTGAAGTCTTCTGAAAACTTTCTTGGGTGCCTTGAGTCTGCCATATTGGGAGTTCCTTTCTCCTATCTTTAAGTCCCTGAATAAAATGTCTAACACATTGTAGCAACTCCAAACAAGCAAAAATTATTGGTGGCAAAAAAGCCGCTCTTGCATCAGTGGCACAACTGGGAATCGCATGGTGCTTAGCAGTTGCTATTTTTCAAATAGGCAGGCTTTTCGTATGATTCCACATTTTCTACAAAGTAAAAACTTCGAACAACAAAAAGAACCATCTGCATATCAGCGAGTTCTTCAGGCCGCGAGATATGGCGGAACTCTACAATTGATTGCCCGTACAGCTAAGGTAAGTGAATCTTTCGCTCAAACAGTAATTGACCAATACAAACAAAATGCAGAAATGTCTTTTTTGCCTATCCGACAAAGCACGCACTGCAGTCAATCAACACATAAAAATACTCCATCTTTTATATCTCTCTCCTGCAGTTCTTGCCCACTTTCTTACTCGCAATAAACATCAATCTATATAAAAAATCCACCCCTCATGAGGTGGATTTTTATCGGCTTTATCTTATGAGAGCTAAAGATTCTTAATGATTGCTTCAACAGATTCTTTAGCATCACCTAAAAGCATCTGAGTATTATCCTTAAAGAACAATGGATTTTGAACGCCAGCATAGCCAGCATTACCCATCGAACGCTTAAATGCAATAACATTCGATGCTTCCCATACCTTCAAAACAGGCATACCTGCAATTGGCGATCCTGGTTCTTCTGTAGCTGCCGGATTAACTGTATCATTAGCACCAATCACAAGAACAACATCAACATCAACAAAATCATCATTAATTTCATCCATTTCCATTACGATATCGTAAGGAACTTTCGCTTCAGCCAACAACACATTCATATGACCTGGCAAACGTCCTGCAACCGGATGAATACCGAAGGTGACATCTACGCCGCTTTCACGCAATTTACGCGTTAAATCAGCAACTGGATATTGAGCTTGGGCAACTGCCATACCATAACCCGGAGTAATAACAACGCGACGGGCAGATTTCAACAAAGCTGCAGCATCTTGCGCTGTCGTCTCGGTATGCTCACCATAATCTTTTTGTTCTGAAGAAGCAGATGCATCTGTTCCAAAACCACCAAGGATAACGGAAATAAATGAACGGTTCATAGCTTGGCACATAATATAAGAAAGATATGCACCAGAAGAACCAACCAAAGCACCCGTAATAATCAACAAAGAGTTATCAAGAGTAAAGCCTGCCATAGCTGCTGCCCAACCTGAATAGGAATTCAGCATCGAGACAACAACCGGCATATCTCCACCACCAATAGCAAGAACTAAATGCGCACCAAGAAGGAGAGAAACAATCGTCAAAAGAACGAGAGGAAGAATACCTGCAGATACGCCTTCAGTGAGGGCAAACCAAATAATCAACACCAAGGATACAAAGACAGCACCTAGATTGATCCAGTTACGCCCAGGCAACATTAAAGGCGTGCCTTTAATGAGTGCTGAAAGTTTCAAGAAGGCAACGATAGATCCGGTAACAGTAACAGCACCAATGAAAATAGCTAAACCAACTTCACCCATATGGAACGCATTAACGGATGGATCATTAACTAGTGTTCCTGCTTGATAAGCTTCTGTACACTTTTCTAACTGACTCAAACCAGATTTTGCAATCGCCTCATCAGTACATGTAGGTGAACCAGGATGCAAAATAAAAGAATTCCACCCCACAAAAACAGCTGCCAAACCAACAAAAGAATGGAGCAAAGCAATGAGCTGCGGCATACCAGTCATTTCAACTTTAAGAGCCCGCCACACACCGATAACTCCACCAACAAGCATCGCTAAGATAATAAGAACAAATGCAGATGCAATACCATTATGGGATGGGCTACCATCAGAGTCAATCAGTGTTGCCCATATAATGCCCACCAAAGCAAGGCCCATACCAATGATGCCTAAAATGTTTCCTCGTTTTGCTGTTTCCTGCTTTGACAAACCAGCCAAAGCAAGGATGAAAAGCAAACCAGCAACGATATACGCAAGGTTCTCAAAAGAGGACGCAAAAGATTCATACGTCATCGACGCAAATACTTGTACCATTTATTCATCAGCTCCTTTGGAACATCTTCAACATGCGGTCAGTGACCGTGAAACCACCAAAAATATTGATCGAAGCAACCACAGTAGCAATGAACGCAAAAACCAAAACAACAGGATCATTCGATGACATTTGCTGGATAGCACCAACAACAATAATGCCCGAAATAGCATTCGTAACTGACATCAAAGGTGTATGCAACGAATGAGTAACTGATGTAATGACATAGAAACCAATCACAACAGCCAAGGTAAAGACAACGAAATTGCTACGCATTTCTTCTGGAGATAGGAAGATAAGTAAGACCGCCAAAATACCAGCAACGCCCTTCCACAACCATCCAAGAGGTGACGCTTGTTCTTCTTCAACAGCTACTTGAGGTGCTTCTTGAGCAGGAGCAGCAGGAGCAGCACTCACTTTCACAGGCGGTGGTGGCCATTTGATCTCACCTTGCAAGGTGACTGTAACGCCGCGGACAACTTCATCGTTCATATTAAGAGTAAGAATTCCGTCTTTATCGGGCGTTGTCAACTTAAAGAAGTTCACAATATTTTGACCAAACAACTGAGAAGCCTGACCTGGCAAACGTGTTGGTAAATCAGTGTAGCCAATGATCGTAACGCCATTTTCTGTTGTAATGACTTCACCTGGCTGAGTAAGCTCACAATTTCCGCCATTTGCAGCACCCATATCAACAATAACGCTGCCTGGTTTCATGCGAGAAACAGCATCGGCAGTAATGAGCAAAGGAGCTGGACGACCTGGAATAAGAGCTGTCGTAATAACAATATCGCTCTTAAGTGCCTGTTCGGTGTACACCTCTAAAGCAAGCTTTTCTTGATCTGCCGTCATTGCCTTTGCATAACCATCGCTGCTTTCCTGCTTGACAGGGATTTCCACGAAAGATGCACCCATAGATTCTACTTGTTCAGCAGCTTCACTGCGAACATCAGTAGCTTCAACAATGGCTCCCATTGAATTTGCTGTACCTATAGCAGCCAAACCTGCAACACCTGCACCAATAACATATACACGAGCTGGTGGAACCTTACCTGCTGCAGTTACCTGACCTGTAAATAAACGACCAAAATGGCTTGCCGCTTCAATAACTGCGCGATATCCACCAATATTCGCCATTGATGATCGTACGTCCAAAGCCTGTGCACGTGAAATACGTGGCACTGCATCCATAGCAAGAGCTGTAATGCCCATTTCTTGAGCTTTTGTTACGATTTCAGCATTACCATTAGGGTTCATGCGCGAAATAAGCGTTGCTCCCTGACGGATGAGCTGTAACTGCGCATCAGGCGGGGTATCTAAACATGTAATAATATCAGCGCCCCAAGCTGATTCTTTATCAACGATAGTTGCACCAGCTTCACGATACTGATCATCATAGTAAGACGCTTGAATGCCAGCACCTTCTTCTACGACAACCTCATAACCTAATTTAATAAGTTTTTTTACTGTATCTGGAGTAGCTGCAACCAAAGTTTGACCTGTAAAAGGTTCTTTTGGTACACCGATTTGCACCGTGTCTCCTAACTGTAACGCGCCATAAAGCGCACAAAAATTGTAGGCTATACGCAATAGACCTATGTCATAGTTTAGTACATAAAATCAAAAGTGAAAACACCCATAGATGGTAAAAAGCAAGAAAGAAAATACTTTTAGGATTCTCTGCGCGCTTGAGTGATCTCCATCAATGCTTGTTCAAGTGCGTATATAGGTTCGCGTCCCCCACCTTTAATCAACGAATCAGCTTGCGACAATACAACAAAAACATGAGAAAGAGAAGAAAGTGACCAATACATACATTCTTGACGTGCCTTATTTTCCGCCCATGGAGACATCTGAAGAATTTTTTTCTTTTCTTCTTCTGTGACTACATCATCCCAATACGAAAAATTGCCCATAACCAATGCAAGTGTTCGCGCCTTGGATGTCAATGCAGAGACAATAACTAAAGGATGGGTTCCCGTAGCAACGCTTTGACGCATCAGCAATAAAGCACGTGCAGTATCACCATTCAATGCAGCGTCAGCAACGTCAAAACCTGTTGCTTCATTGCGTCCACGGCAATATTCATAAACAAGTTCATCGGTAATGTCACTATCAGTATCGTGAAGAAGTTGACGCGCCACACCAATTAATTCAGGCACGTTTCCATATGCACCAACAAGTTGAAATGCTGCACTTGGCGATATTCCTCTATGCATCGATCGAACATATTGCTGCAGAACACTCACCTTATCATTATCTGTTTTAATAGTAGGCATGGTGATTATCTGAGCCGAATTCTTCGCCAAAGTATCAAGCAACTTTTTCCCACGTACACCTCCACCATGATGAAAAATTACATAGATATCATGAGCAGGCTGAGAACAATATGTAAGGGCATCAGTTAAGAATTCATTATTCATAGCTTCGCAGCTGTGTATATAAATAAAACGAGCGTCACTAAAAAGAGAAGGGCTAGCTATTTGAAATAAAGAACCAGCCTGATATGTGGAAGCATCCAGAATTGTTTCCTCTAAAAGTGGAGACACCTCTTTAGCTAAAGCGCGTATTTTATCAATAATTTGTTGAGCGAAAAAATCTTCTGCTTCTCCGGCTTTTATCAACGTAAAAGGCACTAAGCAAGCGTCATTGATGATGCGAGGAATATCGCCTACATATACCTTAGAATTCTTTGCCCGAGCCATAGGCTTAGTATCTCACAGCATCCAGGCATTCGGCGATATTTTATGGGCATTGTGAAATAATTTCTCCATGCGCCATAACGATACTTCCACAAGTGAGCGTATCTTCCATCTTTGCATACGAATAATATTCTTTTACCTTTTTACTTGGATGTCCATATGAATTTTCTCCAACAGATATAAGAGCTTTTTTAGCATTGACACGCGTAGCAAATGGTGCAGATTGATCAGCACTACCATGATGAGACACAATAATCGTTGAAACCTCATCAACACTTGATAGCATCATATTTTGTTCTTTCTTTCCTACATCCCCCATTACTAACGTTCCACCATTATCATCAAAACGAACAACAAGACTGTCTCCATTAGGATCTCCGGAAATATTTTTGGGCCATATGATTTCCCCAATGGTGTGCCCGTTGCGAGAACGTATTTTTTGTCCCTTCTTCACATGCAATAATGGGATATCATATTGACGCGCAGCATCTGAAACAATACGATAATTTTCATTCGGTTCTTTATCTTCGCTTGCCCATATCACACTCACAGATACTTCTTCTAATACCTCCTTTATAGACCCCATATGATCATCATGAAAATGTGAAAGTATAAGTGTATCTATATGATCCACATGTGCCTGACGTAAACATTGAAGCACTTTGCGCGATTCGTTCCCCACATCAACCATGATGACTGTTTCATCAGCGCGCATTAAAAAGGCAGATCCTTGACCAACATCGCAGACGATTTCTTCCCAATTCACATCTATCTCTTGCCCACGGCCATATATATAATATGTGCCTATTAAAGTAAGCACTAAGGCGATCAGCATGATAAAGGAACGATATAAAGCACCAGCAACAAAAAAAACAGCAATCATAATTACCGCAAAGTAGACGCACAATACCAGCCAATGCGACACACCAGAACCAGGTAATTGAGCAAAAAAGAATGCCACACGAGCGATCCACCGAGCTGATACATCTGCAGGAAAAAGAATAATCTTCGCCAATACAGGCTGAAATGGCAAAAGAAACATCCCAAGTAATGCACATACCGTCAATGGAGTCACAACAAAACTCACACATATATTTGCACAAGCTGCCCACAACGACGATTCAGAAGTAAACAAAAGAAGCACCGGAATACATGCAAGTTGAGCAACAAAAGGAACAAAAATAACGAGGGATACATATTCTAGTTTCTTAACGGTAAAATAATTCTTTATTAATAAATGTGCAGACCACTTTGTATTTTCAATGATGAACATTAAACGATTTGCAAATGCGCGCGAAAGCGGTAAAGCAATGTAAATAATAGATGCTGTAGCCAAAGCCGACAGTAAAAATCCGAATGAGACCGCCGTGTAAGGATCAATAAAGCACAGAAGAAGAACACCAACCAACAAAGCAACACCTGCATTCCCTTTACGCTTTGCCCCCATAGCTAGAATAAGGAAAATCCCCATCACAACAGCGCGCATAACAGATGGGTGAGGTGACACGAAGAATATCAAAGCAATGAGAGCACATACAATCAACGTATATACATACATGCGCCGACGTTTTCTAAACAAGAAAAAAATCGCTGCAATAATAATGCTCACGTGACTACCAGATACAGCAATCAGATGTGTCATACCTGTTAATTGCATTGCTTCTTCGAGCGAATCAGAAACATATGAATCATCACCCAAAGCAACTCCTGGAATGAGTGCCTGGGCTGACACTGTTTTATCCGATAAATACTGCTCAAGATAACGAGTATACGTGTCAACAATATGAGCTGTTAGTAATCCATCTACAAAAACATCCACCGTTGCACCTGAAAATGTAGCTGCTTGGCGTTTTCCCTCATAATATGGTTTCCACACTCCTTCCATCACGATATGTTGACCTATTTTCGCCTCACATGGCACACCCATTCCACGCACAATCACATCACCAGTTACAGAATGTAAGCCTAATTGATGAAGATATGACGACATTTTGAAAGAAAAAGATGAAGAATTAGCCCGGCGTTGTGCATTATAAATAAAACCTTCGCGATCTTTCATGATTGCATCAATCTCAACTATTGCAAGATCACTCATACATGTTTCATCTTCTTGCGTTGACCTAAAAGAAGATTCCACAATGACGGGACGAGAAGCTACTACCATATGCGCATAGGAATGGCGTTTTTTCTGCGCATATTCCTCCAGTATTCGCGGATGGCTAACATAGGAATGTATGCTCGCCACACTACCAACAGCACCCCCCACACCAGCTAAAAGTAGAAAATAGGTAAATATGTGTTGATTTTTTGAGTATCGAGAAACACTTCCATTCGTATCATCGTGAGATTTCTTGCGTATATGCCACATCAATAGACACGCAAACAACACACATATCAAACCGATTCCTATACCCCATTGCGAATCATGTCCACGCACAGCAATCCATGAAATGAAAATAGCAATACAC
>JAGBKC010000027.1 GCA_017934115.1 Actinomycetaceae bacterium
CACGTTTTGTTTATGATATAAACTTATCATTAGTGAGGACACAGCTCATAAGGGGTACACATGAATTCTCGATACACGCCATTACCGCCGTTTTCTATCGAATTATCAAAAGCTCTTATGGCATCAGGCATACCATTAAAAACTGTTGCTCAACGCCTCACCAATGATGGATATAAGGTATCGACCGCCACTCTTCACCATTGGAAAACAGGGCGCAGCCTTCCTAAAAGAAAAAGTTCTCTTCCCATTGTGGAAAACCTTGAAATCATCCTCCAATTACCACAAGGAACACTACTGAGAACTCTTAACATCAAAGATGCACATACCACAACTTCCAAAGGTATATCACCTCAACATATCGACTATGACGACACTACGCGTTTCGAAAACTTAGATGATGCTGTCGATTGGGATGCCGATGCTATACGTGAAGTTTATGAAGATACGGTCATTTTTTCCGAAGATCTCACTCACGCAAAGCGACATCTTTCCATCATTGTACGTATCCCTCACACACCAAATCCCACCTTTCACCTAGGAATCACTCTCGATGAATTCCACATTATTCCTGATGAAGGGTATGTTCGACCTTATGACGTACAAGGCGCAGAGCTAACAAATATCATGCGCTCTGTTGACGGCTATGGTACGATCGCGCGCCTTGATTTACCTGAAACCTGCACACCTGGCGGACTCCACCATATTTCCTTTTCTTATGATTACGCTGCAAAACACCCCTTTGACCGTGCTCTCTTAGCCTTTTTTGCGTGGCCTTTGCGTTTTTACACTGGGCGCATTATTTTTACCGGCGACATACCTTCGCACATAGAATACGTCAAAACAGCTATCGAACATGATGGAGATATTACGAACCGTCGCATCACCACACAAAATGTCCCGATCAATATGCGCGAAAAAACTGCACAGCTTACCTTAGAAAACATAGAGCCATCAACAGGCGTTTTCCAATGGTAAAAGCTACTACTACCGTTTCTTTCCTTCCATATCAATAAACTCTTCAAAACATTCTTCTAAAATCACCCCCCCCCAAGTCATTTTTTGGATACACTGAGATATAAATGGAGGTGTATCATGAAAAAAAATCTTTTAACTAAAAGACATCAAGCCATCATCAAAAGTGTACTTTGCACACTGCTTAGCCTTTCTCTCATTGGTTTTAGTAATATACACGCATATGCCGACACTCAAGTGAGAGCAAAAATCTCAAGTGACGGCATTGGAGACCGCGTCGACAATAGTACTGGAAACATCGAAATCGTTTACAAGCACGAAAAAAACGATACCGATAACCCCTATTTTTTCCAATACAGGGCCACTCAAGACATGGAGGAAACATCCTCACTTTTCCATGCCTATTCATCCGCTATGGCTTTGGCTGGCTACCAATGGAAAACTCATGAATTCCATGGAGAATTCACAGTACAGCTTGATATCGATACACAATATGTCAGCATCGACGAAAACATGGTAACACCAGAAAATGTACAGAAATCATATCTCAACGCAAATTCTGATACACAATTTTTCAAGCACATGAAATGCACAAGCGCACACTATGATGCTCCCACACTAACAGCCACATTCGAACTTATGGATGAAGCAGGAAACAAAGCAGCATTAGGATCTTCAGTAGAAGAAATGTTTGATAATTTAAAGGAACTTCATGTCGTTACTCCTGAAAATGCTCTCTATGTAAAGCAATCAGATTTTGAAGTAGATAAATCTTTTGTACTGAGTAATCAAAAATTTTCTGGCAAGTTTTATGGATCGCCCTACGCAAATGAAACATGGGGTGGAGGAATTACAATTTTTGGAATACACATATCCTATTTTTCGTTCATCAAAAGTCTCATTAAAGATGGAACTGTAAGTTTAATTGCAGATAGAGCAAATCCGCCTGTACGCATAACATTAGATGATAACGACAATCCAACTCCCCAAGCAAGCTACGCAAGCATTTTCCCCGTTCTCTGGGATGAAGAAGCTCCTGATGTCTACATCAAAATGGTCAAAGACAAAGACGCTGCATATGAGGCAACCATAACCGCAGAAGATGAGACAATATATGTAGGTGATTCCATTGATCCCATGAATACAGTTAAAGCAATAGATAAAAACATCAATAATGATGAAGACATAAAAGACCTTACATCTTCCGTAGAGCTCATTGATGGCAAAATTGACAATACAACACCTGGTGAATACGTATTAACTTTCAGAGTAAGATCGCGCAGCGGCGAGTATGTTACAACAACTCGCACCGTTACTGTACGTGAAAGGACCACCACACCAGAAGATGAAGAAATAAATTCTGAGCCTACACCATCAACCACACCAACCGACCCCATTGATTCCAGCACAGAACTCATAACTACTCACAACAATAAAATACACAAGAACATACTGGCATCTACAGGAGGGATCACTCATCTATTACTCATTGCAGGATCATTAATTTTTTGCGTAGTTGGGATGATATCGCTCTACAATAAAAGAAAAACAGAACGTTAAGAGCAACTATAACTTCGAATAACAACAAAAGAGATGGGGCTTTCATCAATAAAAAAGCCCCATCTCTTCATATATCAAGCTTACTCCCACTCAATCGTTGCTGGCGGTTTGCTTGTAACATCCAAAACAACCCGATTGACTTGTGGAACATTATTTGTAATGCGATTAGAAATACGCTCTAAGACATCATATGGAAGGCGCGACCAGTCGGCCGTCATCGCATCTTCAGAAGATACTGGACGCAAGACGATTGGGTGACCATATGTACGACCATCACCTTGAACACCCACGCTACGCACATCTGCAAGAAGAACAACAGGACATTGCCAAATAGAATCATCTAAACCAGCTTCTGTCAATTCTTCACGAACAATAGCATCTGCAGCGCGCAAAATTTCTAAACGCTCTTCAGTGATTTCGCCAATGATACGAATAGCAAGTCCAGGGCCAGGGAAAGGCTGGCGCGAAACAATATTTTCAGGCACACCCAGCTCGCGGCCAATAGCACGAACTTCATCCTTAAAGAGCTCACGTAAAGGCTCGACTAATTCAAAATTCATGTCGTCAGGCAAGCCGCCAACATTATGGTGACTCTTGATATTAGCAGTACCAGCACCACCACCAGACTCCACAACATCTGGATACAAAGTTCCTTGAACTAAGAATTTGACTTCACTGCCTGATTCTCGAACTTTTTCAACCATATCGCGTTGAGCTGCCTCAAAAGAACGAATGAACTCCCGACCAATGATTTTACGCTTTTTCTCTGGCTCACTCACACCATCAAGCGCTTCAAGAAAACGCTTCGATTCATCGACCGTGAACATACGAATACCCATGCCAGCAGCATAATCGCGCTCAACTTGCTCACGCTCACCCGCACGTAAGAGACCATGGTCAATAAAGAAACATGTAAGCTGATCGCCCACAGCCTTATGAACAAGAGCTGCCGCAACCGAGGAATCAACACCACCTGAAAGAGCACAAATAACATGAGAATCGCCTACTTGCGCACGAATCTTTTCTACTTGTTCTTCAATAATAGACGACGAATTCCACGCGCCTTTTAATCTTGCACCTTTATACAAAAAGTTTTCCAACACCTTTTGACCAAAATCGCAATGTTTTACTTCAGGATGCCATTGAACACCATATAAAGATTTTTCGACATTTTCAAATGCAGCAACAGGTGTTTCAGCTGTAGAAGCTGTAACCGTAAAACCATCTGGAGCTTGCGAAACTGCATCACCATGGCTCATCCACGTAATGTGATTTTCCTGCACACCTTCAAAAAGAAGAGCAGAGGGCTCTACATGCGTAGAAGTGCGCCCATATTCGCGAGTGCCAGTTTTCCCTACAGTTCCCTCAAGAGCTGATGCCATATATTGGAAACCATAGCAAATGCCGAGAACTGGAATTCCAGCGTCAAAAATAGCCTTGTCAATATGAGGAGCACCTTCTTCATAAACAGAGGAAGGTCCACCTGAAAGAATAATGGCCGACGGATTTTTTGCCAGCATTTCTTCAGCAGACATCGACCACGGCACAAGTTCAGAATAAATATGCGCCTCGCGCACACGACGTGCAATTAATTGTGCATATTGTGCACCACAATCAACAACAAGGACACGTTCATCTGCCTGTGCCATGTGTTATGCCTTTCTTTAAGTACGTTCTATTTTCCTTCACGCGCAACAGCGTCGATTTTGGCTTGAGCCTCTGGATCAAGATAGGTGCCGCCCTTCTTCACAGGCTTCATGTTCTCATCCAATTCATAGACAAGAGGCACACCAGTAGGAATATTGACACCAGCAATATCTTCATCCGAAATATCGTCTAAGAACTTCACAATAGCACGCAAAGAATTACCATGAGCAGTAATCATAACTGTTTTACCAGCACGCAATTCTGGGAACACTTCATCCACCAAATATGGTTTTGCACGACCAAGTACATCTTTCAAACATTCACTTTGCGGAATAGGTTCACCAGCATAACGCGGATCTTTATTAGGTGCATATTCTGATTCAGGGTCAATTGCCGGAGGTGGGACATCATAAGAACGGCGCCATAACATAAATTGTTCTTCGCCGTACTTATCACGCGTTTCCTTCTTATTTCTCCCTTGAAGATCACCATAGTGACGCTCGTTCAAGCGCCATGATCGCTTTACCGGGATCCAATGACGATCAGCTGCATCCAAAGCAAGATTTGCCGTCATAATAGCGCGCCGTAAAAGAGAAGTAAAAAGAACATCAGGCAAAATACCTGCCTCTTTAATAAGTTCTCCACCTTTACGAGCTTCTTCGATCCCCTGTTCGGAAAGAGGAACATCAACCCATCCAGTAAATAAATTCTTTGCATTCCACTGGCTTTGGCCATGCCGCAATAAAATAAGTTTGTATGTCATTGGTGTTTCCTTACATCTTTGTACCGGTCGATCCAAGACGTTCACACGCTTCAGCAACACGTTGAGCCATACCTGCTTCTGCTGCCCTGCCCCATGCACGAGGATCATACATCTTCTTTATGCCAACTTCACCGTCAATCTTCAAAACGCCATCATAATTCTTAAAGAAATGATCTGCAGCTGGGCGACTAAAAGCATACTGTGTATCAGTGTCGATATTCATCTTGATAACACCATTACGTACAGCTAAAGCGATTTCTTCTGCAGTCGAACCGGAACCACCATGCATAACAAGATCGAATGGGCGATTGTTTTTCCAGCCGATTTCTTGAGCGACCTCTTCTTGAATAGTGCCCAACAAATCAGGACGCAATTTGACATGCCCTGGCTTATATACGCCATGCACATTACCAAAGGTCAATGCTGTAATATAACGACCTTTTTCCCCCATACCCAACGCTTTGACCGTTTCAAGAGCATCTTCAGTGGTGGTATAAAGTTTTTCGTTAATATCATTAGTGACACCATCTTCTTCGCCGCCAACAACGCCGATTTCGATTTCCAAAATCGTGCGTGCACGTTGGGAAAGCTCAAGAAGTTCAGAAGCGATTTCAAGATTTTCTTTCAAAGGAACTGCACTTCCATCCCACATATGGGACTGGAAGAACGGCAAACGGCCCGCCTTCACTTCAGCTTCTTCAAGTTCCATAATAGGGCGGATCCACGTATCAATATTTTCTTTAGCACAATGATCTGTGTGCAAAGCTACGGTAATTGGGTAATTTTTTGCCACTTCACGTGCATATGCTGCCAAAGCAAGAGTACCTGCAACACGGTCTTTGATCGTTGAACCAGAGGCATATTCACCACCCCCAACAGAAACCTGAATGATGCCATCAGATTCAGCTTCGGCAAAACCACGCAATGCAGCTGTGAGTGTCTGCGAAGATGTTACATTGATAGCAGGGTAAGCAAAAACACCTTCTTTTGCGCGATCAAGCATCTCGTTATATATTTCGGGAGTTGCAATAGCCACGTAGATCTCCTTTTATCTTTACTCTTTTGGCTTAGTCTATCGCACTTTTTTCAAAAATATTACATGCGTACCTTGACATTAGTTTGTCGCTTCAACATCAGGGAGATCTGGCAATGGTTCATCATTTTCTTGCGATCCGTCTTTTTGCGCTTCCTTGCGTTTTTCAACAGCAGACCAAATACCAATACCGACAAAACCAACCGCTAAAACACCAAGAAAAACAAAAAAACCAAGCATCCAATTAGATGATTTTGCATTTTCAGTTGGAGCAGCATTGTCTGCTTCGATAGGTGCAGCAGCGATACGAGGAGTTGATGCACCAGCATTTTCTTCTTTTGTATACTTTGAACCTTCACCTAAATTCAATGTATCAGGCGTTCCACCAGGTTCACCTGCCTTTTTCGAAGTAACAATAACATTGTTATTCATCGATGTTGGGTCTTCATAAACAATAGTATTACCCTGAATTTTATATCCCGCAGTTGCTTCAATGATTGTTCCAGGCATATTGATCGTCAAAGAAAAATTCAACTTTTCCTTTACTTCACTAGGTGTTTTCTCTAATGGAGGAAAGGTACTTGCAGGAACAATGACAGTAATAGAGCTTCCATTATCGATAACGTTCGTTGCCTGCGAATTTGCTTTCTTGTCTTTTTCTACGTATTCGCATGCATATTTACCATCATGAGTCGTTTCGTTCCATTGAGCATCTTTCCAGATGGACGACGAATTGCCATGCGTAAAAGATTCAATATTTTTTTGAATTTCATCGCAGGTCACTTGAGGTGTTTGGCCAGATTTTGCATCATCGACAAAACGAATAGTGCTCGTAACCGTTGTCGAAGCATCAACATCAAGAACCATCTGCGCATCACAGGCCGACAACGCAGATAAAGCAATCGCAAAAATAGACACAGCACCTATTTTTTTCACCAAGGAACGCATATTCATCCTTCTCTCACGCCCATTTTACAAACAAACAACAATAACTTTACACAAGAACCTGGAGCCATATAGGACATTAGGACTAATCAACTAAGTTATATCTCACGATTGTTTCTTCGCGCGAAGGACCGACACCAATAATGCTTATGCGACACTGAGAAACTTTCTCTAAAAATTCAACATAAGCACGTGCTTTTTCAGGAAGATCTTCCCATGTACGACAGTGAGAAATATCTTCTTGCCATCCATCCGCATATTCATAAATAGGCTTTGCATGATGGAAATCAGATTGAGAAGCGGGCACTTCATCATGGCGCACACCATCGATATCATAGGCGACACATACAGGTATCTTTTCAAGATCGCCTAGCACATCAAGTTTCGTAAGAACGATGTCTGTCATACCATTGACTCGTGTTGCATGACGGGCAATAGGAGCATCATACCATCCACATCGACGCGGGCGACCTGTTGTCACTCCATATTCACCTCCTGCTTCTCGCAAGCGATCACCTTCTGTTCCTTCTAATTCCGTTGGGAAAGGCCCCTCTCCAACGCGCGTAATATATGCCTTTGCCACACCAACGACGCGATCGATACGTGTTGGCCCCACACCCGTACCTGTACAAGCTCCACCAGCAGTAGGATTAGAAGAAGTGACATATGGATATGTACCATGGTCAATATCGAGCATGGTTGCCTGCCCACCTTCAAAGAGAACAACTTTTCCCTCATCCAAAGCATTATTAAGTTCTAATGTTGTGTCAATAACCATGGGAGCAACGCGATCAGCATAAGAAAGTAATTCTTCGGTCACGTCATCAACATTAAAAGGTTTTTCACCATAAGAAACAAGAAGGCGATTCTTTTGATCCAAAGCAGAGGCAACTTTTTGACGCAAAATAGAAGCATCAAAGAGATCTTGAATGCGGATGCCTGTACGCGAAATTTTATCAGCATAGGTAGGCCCAATACC
>JAGBKC010000028.1 GCA_017934115.1 Actinomycetaceae bacterium
CGGCAATTTTCACATCGGTATAAATTATCCTTATCTAGTTTTTCTTCCTCTGAAAATTCTTCTGCCAATAACTCTTCACAATCTTCACAAACTTCAACAAAAGATAATTCACAAAACTCTTCATCTGCGTCAACTCAAGATCTTGAAGAAGAAGCAATGAAACAATGCACACGCAATACGGCACGAAAGTAGAACACTGCTAGAATTACCTGCATGACATATCCTCCTTCATTTACACCACAGAATCCTCAGCGCAGACCAAGCAATCGAGGTGCTCAGCACACTGGTTCATCGGCAACTGAAGATTCCACACGCGTGATTCCTTCCCATCAAGCCACTTCATCACCTGCACCTCAGCGGCGCCCTATTGCTCCACCACCAGAAGATTTTTCTTCTCCATACACAGAGCAACCATACTCCACTCCTTCTCATGAGCATTATCAAAGAGAACCACTTACATCAAGCACGCCACAAAAAAAGAAGAAAAAAAAGCGTCACTTTTTGCGCATTATTCTTATTCTCTTTCTCATTATTGCTGGATGGATAGCTTATCTTATCTACTATGGAAACAGCCAACTTGCACATGTTGACGCAATTTCCCAAAAACCTGATACTCCCGGAACAACATATCTTATCGTCGGCTCTGATAAACGCGAAGAAGGCGGCGAAGTTAAAGACAACTTCACTGGCCAAAGAACAGACAGTATTATCCTTTTACAAGTGCCTGATAAAGGAACGACAAGCCTTATTTCTATTCCTCGCGATTCCCTTGTTGACATAAAAGGACATGGAAAATCTAAGATCAATGCTGCCTATTCGTGGGGAGGCCAAACACTTCTCATTGACACGATCGAAACCTTAACATCCATGCATGTCGACCACTATTTGGAAGTATCAATGGAGAGTCTCGTTAATGTCATTAATGCAGTTGATGGAGTGGAATTATGCTACGACAGCGACGTTGATGATCATGATTCTAAAATGAAGTGGACAGCAGGATGCCACACTGTTGATGGAGCGCAAGCTCTTGCTTTTTCACGTATGCGTAAATCTGACCCGCAAGGAGATATTGGCCGTGCAGCTCGTCAACGGCAAGTCATTGCAGCAACAATCTCGAAAGTTGCCACATGGAAGACAGCAGTCAACCCAGTTCGCCAGCGCGAATTAGTAGGTTCTCTTGCTTCTAATATCACCACAGATAACGACACAACCATGGGAGACCTTTTAACACTAGCCTGGAATGTCAAAGCTATGAACAACGGTGGGGTTCTGACAGGAACTCCGCCAATTTCCAATGTTAATTACCGCTACAAACGCCAATCATGCGTACTACTCAATGAAGATAAATTACCTGATTTTTGGGCAAAAATGCGTGATGGCAACTTAGAAAAATCTGATCTTGGCGGTGTTTCTTAAAACTACAGACAGGCATAAAAAATGAGGGCATACATTTGCCCTCATTTTTTATATACGCATTATTCACTAAGACTTTCTCGTAAACGTGCACCTTTTTCATAAGCACTTTGGCGAAGAGAATTTTGAAAATCATTCATTTTTTCACGAATAATCTCATCGTCACTACTTGTTCCGCTTGCAACGATACGGGCAGCTAAAAGTCCCGCATTGCGAGCACCATCAATACTTACCGTAGCGACAGGAACACCTGCTGGCATCTGCACAATCGAAAGTAAAGAATCCATTCCTTCAAGATTTTTCAATGATACTGGCACCCCCACCACAGGCAAAGGGGTAAGAGCAGCAAGCATACCAGGTAAGTGTGCTGCTCCACCTGCACCGGCAATAATAACACGCAAACCACGCTGGGCAGCTTCGCGCCCATAGCGAACCATATCTTCGGGCATACGATGAGCAGAAACAACATCCACTTCATATGGAATGTCAAATTCATCAAGCGCTTCAGCAGCATTTTTCATAACGCGCCAATCAGAATCTGAGCCCATGACAATGCCAATAATTGGTTGCGCCATTATCCCTCCTTCGTTTCACCTCGCAAGATTGAGGCTGCTTGTTGTGCGAGTGTATGTGCATGCTCTACGCTATCAGAACACACAGTAACATGGCCAAGTTTACGCCCTGGTTTGACAGCTTTACCGTACATATGTATCTTTGCCTCAGGACAAAGTTTCATAACGTGACTATAAACTTGGCGTGGATCTTCTAATTCACTACCCAAAACATTAACCATCACACTTACATCACAATTCATATCTGTTTGACCAAGAGGAAGATCTAAAACTGCACGCAGATGCTGTTCAAATTGACTTGTACGAGCTCCGTCAATAGTCCAATGCCCTGTATTGTGTGGGCGCATGGCAAGTTCATTGATAATGAACGACGTATCACCCTCATCATCTTCAACACAGAACATTTCTACAGCCAAAACACCAACGACCTCAAGCTCGTGAGCAATCTTTTCACCGATAAAACGAGCCTGATCAATAAGAACATTATCGACAGGCGCTGGAGCAATTGTTTGAAAACATACGCCATCTTGTTGTATTGATTGCACCAAAGGCCACGAACGAATTTCACCTGATGGCCTGCGCGCAACCAGCTGAGAAACTTCCATAACAAACGGAACTTTTTCTTCTAATAAAAGACCATTTTCTGCCTTCTCAAGCCATTCATGTACATCATTAGCAGATTCAATAATACGTACGCCTTTACCGTCATAACCATCACGAGGTGTTTTCGCTACACCAGTACCACCCAGCTCCTGAAGAGCATCTTCGACATCCTCGAGAGACTTCACGTGAAAAAAACGCGGATTTGGCATAGAAATCTCATCCATTTTTTTTCGCATCAGCAATTTATCTTGTGCATACTGCAAAGACTGGGCACTCGGATACACAGGGCAATATATCTCTAAAGCTGTCAATAATTCATCGGGAACATGTTCATGCTCAACTGTCATAACATCACAGCGATGTGCAATTTCTGTAACAGCCTCTACATCGTCAGCAGCACCTACAGACGAATCAACAATAACCTGACCTGCAGATCCGTCACTAGCTTCGACAAGACAGTCAAGGCGTATCCCTAAAGCAATAGCTGCTTCTTGCATCATGCGCGCTAACTGACCGCCACCGATAACACCAATACGCGGAGCACTTTCATGCGCACCAGTCCCTACAACCTTATGAGATAACGTACTGTGATTCATTTTTACTTCCACTCACTAAGAACTTTCTAAGCTTTACACTAATACATGTGAGCGTAAAGAAAACACTTATCGACAAAGTTCTCAAAGGACAAAGCTTTCGTCAATGGTTTTTTGAACTAATGAAATTTGGAACCGTTGGATTAGCTGCTTATATTGTTGACTTTGGTTTGTTTAATCTTTTTGCTTACTCGTACCCCCATGTTTTAAGTTTCACTGGAGATGCATCCATGGCAGCAAAAATATTATCTACTGCCATCTCTATTGTATTTTCGTGGCTCCTTAATCGCTTATGGACATTCAAGCACGCTAAAAATGACAATCAATCAAAAGAGTTTTTTCATTTTTTGCTTGTTAATATTGCCGGAATGCTCATCGCTTTGGCTTGCCTCTATTTTTCACGGTATATCTTAGGTTTCAAAAGTCAATTAGCCGATAATATTTCCGCTAATGGAGTCGGCCTCATTTTAGGAACTGCTTTTCGATACATCATGTATCGCTACGTTATTTTTACTCATAGAGAAAACTAAAATAGCTCAGTATTTCCCGCTACACCATACCCAAACATCCCATTTTTATGGCTTTCATCACGCAAAAATGAGAAAAAAGTAAAATAAAGTTTTTATTGTTACAAATGTTAATTTTGATACTCAGGTTTTTTCCCTATACTTTGTTATCTGTGACGAAAGGATACCTATGCGCACTCTATCACTGCTAAGCGCCCTTACTGTAGGATTACTCGCTGGAAATATCAGTAATATTGCATATGCTGCAGAAACCGATATAACACCAACATCTGCACATAGCCTCAAAATACCTCTTGTGAGCGAAGACGGAACAACAACAGCCACAGCGACCGATGGTTTCACTTTCCGCGATGAAGGCATCAAAAATGCTGCTCTTTTCACTAATGAGAACATACCATCAATAGAAGAACTCAAACAAGCATATACCGTACTTACTGAACCGCTTGCCATTGAAACTCCCTTCGCTATCGCAGGCGTAACATGGCAGCACGGAGAAACACTCCCAGAAGGTGCCGAAATATCAGCACGCACCCTCGAAGATAACACATGGTCTCCATGGTTCAATCTATCCGTTGAAGATAGCGGTGCAGATATCCCAACATCTCGCCCTGGCACGGAATACATGATCGCAGGCAACGCAACCGGCATCCAAGTGCGCATCACACAGGGAAATGGTGATTTACCTAAAGATTTGCGTATCGATATCTCTTACCCAGATGCAGGCGAAAATGAAATTGACACTGATCCAGACACAACCGATACGCTTCCTGTACTATCAAGTCTCGACGATCCAGCACAAGCTGATACACAAACCTCAAGCAACCAAACCACATCAGGGCTACCTTCACTTGAAACGTTACGACAACTAGGTGAACTTTCACAAGCAACCCCACTCAACCCTGCCTACACATCAAACAATAACATTTTGCTCTCAACCGCCAATCAGCATTTTGCATGGAGCAGCATCAGCTTTTCTCAAGCAGTCAATACAACAAAAGCAAATATTCACCCTCGCTCTGACTGGAGCCCAAATGCTTCTTTAATGACGTGGACTCCGCAATATGCCGCTTTCCAAGGTGTTATTATCCACCATACCGCTGGCACAAATAACTATACCCAAGCACAGGTACCTAATATCATTCGAGGAATTTACAATTACCACGCTTCAACAAAAGGCTGGGGAGATATTGGCTATAACGTGCTGATAGATAAATACGGCGGACGTTGGGAAGGCCGAGCTGGCACATTGACGTCGTCTCCAACACAGATGGTTGTAGGCGGTCACGCACAACCGCGCAACACCAATACTATGGGTATTTCTGTTATGGGAGATTACAGTTCCCTTACTCCAAGCACTACTATTATTAACTCAATCATAGATGTTGCAGCATGGAAGTTTTCAGAAGCAGGAATTAACCCTAATAGCACCTCACCTCTCACTATACCTACTACATCAAGCACCATGAAGAGTAGTGCAGGTAAAGCACTTCCACGTATCGTTGGCCATAAAGACGTCAACTCCACTGCCTGCCCAGGCAAGATTTACAACTACATGAGCACTATTCGCACACAAGTTGCAAATAAATTCAACGCTAACAGTCCCTCATACACATCCATCAACACTTATACATCTGGTTCAACAACATGGACGCGCCTATGGGGCAATAGCGCCTTCTCTACAATGAAATCCATCGTCGATAAAGGCTTTACTACAACAGGCAAAACAGTCATTATTGCAAGCACAAACTCCTATATTGACGCTTTAGCTGCAAATTCCTTAGCCGGCCTTTCTTCTGCTCCTATTTTGATTACCAGCAAGAATTCTTTAACAGCAGAAACAAAGAGCGCTCTTGAACGCCTTAAACCATCAAAGGTCATTATTGTCGGTGGGCCTGTTGCCGTTAATGAAGCTACAGCTACAGCAATTAAAAACGTGACAGGAAAAACTCCTGTTCGCTATTATGGTCAAGACGGCATCGCCACCGCTAATGCCATCGCAAAAGCTGGAAAAGGCTCATGGAATGGTACAGGCATCATTGTTAGCTCAACAAATTTCCAAGATGGCCTTTCTGCTTCTTCGTATTCATACGCAAAACACAGCCCTATTTTCTTAGCTAATTCTAAAAAAGTTCTTGATACTTCTACGATTACGACAATGAAGAATGCCGGCATTAAAAAAGTTTACATTGTTGGTGGAACAGCAGCAATTTCTGCTGATGTTGCCACTCAATTAAAGAACAATGGCATCAGTGTTGCACAGCGCATTTGGGGAAACACCGGAATCGACACATCGTATGCATTCGCAAACTTTGCCCTTTCCCAAGGAATGAGCGCAAATAACATGGGCGTCGCTACTACTAACTCATACTATGACGCTCTTGCAGGCGGCGCATTCAATGGTAAGAACAATTCAATTCTCGTTCTCGCCTCCCACAATAACGTAAGTGCAGTGCAAAAAATTTATAAGGCGAAGAAATCAACCATCAAAAACGCCTATGTTTATGGTGGTTATCGAGCGATTTCCAACTACGCTCTTCGTAATATGAGTCAGTAAGTACCACGATAAAAAATGCGGATGAACACGCTCATCCGCATTTTTATGCATTGATAACTAACGTCTACGCCTGCGTGCGCCAATCGACAATAAAGAACCGGCTGGAAGAATTTTTTCAGGATCCAGAGATTGTGGAACTGCGCTTAAAGTTAAAGAAAAAATAGGCGGACGCGCTTGGGCCAATTCAAGGCGAGCGCCATCAACATCAGCCAACTGACGCGCGATTGCCAGACCATAACCAGTTGAACCTCCAGTAGAAACTCCTTTACGGAAAATCGCATCTACAAGATCATCTGCAACTCCATCACCTTCATCACTGACTGTAAGAATAACTCCTTTTCCTCCTGCTTTACGAGTTGTTACAGTGGTTGTACCACGCCCGTATTTTAAAGAATTTTCTATTAAGGTGGCTACGATTTGAGCCACTGAAACAGGTGTAGCCAACACAGGAAGACGCGCTTCATCACGTAGGCGAAGAGTACGCCCAACACTAGCAAAACTAGGCGACCATTCTTCACGTTGTTGATCAAAAATACCATCCAAACGCACAACTTCTGTCGCTCCCCCTGCATGCGACCGAGATTGTTCTAAAAGCTGAGATACAACATCAGTCAAACGCTCAACTTGAACCAAACACTGTTGCGCTTCTGTTCGTATGTCCTCTTGCTTGGCAAGCATATGGATCTCTTCAAGACGCATTGACAAAGCTGTTAGTGGAGTACGCAACTGGTGAGATGCATCCGAAGCAAATTGCCGTTCCGCGCTAATGCGTCCTGCCATACGATCAGAACTTCGACGCAATTCATCATAAACAAGATCGATTTCTTCGAAGCCAGTTTTCTTTATTTGCGGACGAGTCTGACCTGCACCTAATTGTTCAGCAGCTGCTGCTAAAAATATCAATGGACGTGACAATTTGCGTGATGCATGCCGAGCAATAACACTTGCAAGCAGTGCCATTACAGCCATACCTAATAGAGCACCGCCGTTATACCACCAAAAATATACACGAGCTTCATCGGCAGTAATTTTTCCAGCCTCATGAAGATGGTCAAGAAAAATCGTTCCCACTGCCATACCAGGAATTCCCAATACAAGAAAAGAGGCTGCAGCAATACTAAAGGTCATACGCAAAGCATATGTTCGCATACATATAAACCTTACTCGCGTTCAAACCTGAAGCCAACACCACGAACAGTAGAAATATATCGCGGACTATTCACTTCATCGCGCATTTTTCGGCGCAACCACGAAATATGCATATCAAGCTTCTTTGTGGAATCTTCAGCAGATTCTCCCCATACTTCCGCCATAAGATCATCACGTGAAACAGCAGAACCTGCATGACGTATAAGAATGGCTAGTAATTCAAATTCTTTTGCAGTCAATTGCAATTCATCATCACCACGGAAAGCACGACGCGCAGAGATATTAACAGTAATATCTTTGACTTGAATAGTGTCTGTTGGTGCCTCGTTATGATCAGACCTACGCAAAAGTGCACGCACACGCGCCAAAAGTTCAGCTAAACGAAATGGCTTAACCATATAATCATCAGCAACACTATCAAGCCCGACCACCATATCTACTTCTTCACTACGAGCAGTAAGAATAAGAATGGGGAAACCAAAATGACGATTGCGTACGTGGCGAGCCACATCAAGACCATCGATATCCGGCAAACCGAGATCAAGAATGAGCAAATCAACTGTATTATTCAAAGATTCTAACGCAGGTTTTCCTGCCTCAAAGAGAGTGACATTATAACCTTCGCGACCAAGAACGCGTACAAGTGGACCAGAAATAGCCGCATCATCTTCCACAAGAACTATATTTGACACAAGAACTTATTTTACCAAAACACTCAACATTTCACGCTTACGTAATGTAATCATCTTAGATTTTTTCTAAACTAAATATCTCAGTTTCCCCTAAGCCCTTTAAGTTCTTATTTCCCAAACATGTTAATCGATATGGCAACTTTTTCTTCATAATAAAATGTGCCGTTGATACATCCGTTAGAACAGTATTAGGTTGTGCTACATCACCTAAGCGAGATGCAAGATTAACTGTAGAACCAAAGACGTCACCAAAACGCGAAACGACACCACCCCACACAAGAGATGCATGAACAGGTGGCATACTTTCAACCTCTTGCATTTTTCGCACAATCGTCGTTGCCACATCAGCCGCTATTTCAACGCTATCAGCAATGTACAAGAATGCATCTCCAATCGTTTTAACAACGCGGGCTCCACGAGTAGTGATAATGTCTCGACATAAACGATCAAAAGTCTCAATCAACGCGATCAATTCACTCGTATCCATTTCACGTGACAAACGAGTAAAAGAAACCATATCAATAAAACCTAAAGCACGTTGTAATTGAACACCATTATTGTTTTCTGATTTCATTGTTCCAATTTCAATTTCCGTACGACGTAATAATGCAGCCAAATGACGTTTCCACGCGTACGACATATGACTCGACAGAAAATCAGTGAAATCAGAAATATGATCAAGCATCCAAAAACGCGCAGAGATCCCATCTAACCCCAATGCATGTTCAGCATATTCCACAAAAGCTTCTTGTTGCCACAAAACAAGTCGATCCATCATTTGCGATTGCGCACGCATAAGAATGTGCACAGCATCATCAGAAAGACGCATTTTTGTCACATTCATCATCTTTGCATGTTGTCTCATTGCCTCAACATCTTGATCAGTGAAGATGAGATCAGTATCAGGGTTTTTGATACGTGGAAAACCAAGGGAACGCCAAAATGCAAATATTTCCTCGCGATTCAGTTCTGTTCTTTCTTCAACGTCTTTGACGGTGTATATGGATGGGCCACCAATTAACTCTTCAACATGTCTTTCTACAGTTCCTTGATGCTTTTTTTCTTCTCGGAATCCTGGCGCACCCTCACGTTCGTTATCCATTCTCACCCTTTACGCAGAACTACATCGTCATGTGATATAGGGCATACTACTATAACTCATAGCGACATGCAATGCGTTTCACATTTTCGCAAAAGTATCAGTACAATAAAGCCTGTGCATAAGGACGAGAACATCGACAACATCAAGAGCATTACTCTTGTTTTAGCAAGCGCATCACCTGCGCGAAAAAAAACTCTTGAAAACGCAGGCATATCTCCTCTTATACGCACTTCTTCTGTTGACGAAGAATCACTTCTCACACACATAAGACAACAGCCGGCAACACAAGTTCTTGCCTTAGCAAAAGCAAAAGCTCTCGATATTTACGAAAAAAAATACGAAAATTCCAATGACAACTCATCAAAAAACACCCTTATTCTTGGGTGTGATTCTATGTTTGAATTTGAAGGTCAAACATACGGAAAACCTCACACACCCGAACATGCTCGCGAACGCCTGCATAAGATGAGCGGAACAAGTGGAATTTTGCATACTGGCCATGCCCTTATCAGCGCTTATACAGGGCAAGTGATTGGCAGTGTGTCACATGCACGCGTACATATCTCACCTTTAACAGATGAAGAAATTGAGGCCTATATTGCCACAAAAGAACCTCTCAAAGTTGCAGGATCTTTTACAGTTGACGGTATTGGCGGATCTTTCATCGAACACATTGAAGGTGATTACCACGGAGTTGTTGGACTATCACTCCCTTTACTTCGTCACATGCTCCAAAAAGTCAATATTCCTTTGCCTTTACTGTGGAACACACCAGAAGTTTCGAACACATCTACAAACATTCCACACATCCCCTTCTTACATGAACGCCATAAACACGGCACACATCATGGGGCCGATGGATTTCTTGTATGCAGCTGCACTAAAAAGCACTGGGGACTCAATGGTGCCGCCGGCATCTGCCCTGTACGTATCCACAATGGTAAACCACAAGTTTTGTTGCAATTACGCGCAGCATGGTCTCATGGAGGCCAATCATGGGCCATACCAGGAGGTGCTCTTAATTGGGAAGAAACACCACTTGAAGGAGCATTACGCGAAGTAGAAGAAGAAATAGGGATTCCGCGCGAACATTTTACGCCCCTTCCCTATCATGACAACTCCTACACCACCACTGCACCTCACGACAACCATGGAACCATTCATGTTACTCATTCATATGGCACAGGCACGCACATCTATGAGCATGAAGAATGGTCATATACAACTTTTGTCATGCAGTGCGCAGATAACGAACACATGCGCCTCAACGAAGAATCTGTCACAACACAATGGGTGGACATCGATAGACCGCTTCCCACACCATTACATCCAGCTTTTGCAGCTGCGTGGCCACACATTAAACATATGATAACGCATAGCATTTTAGAAAAATAACGCTTAATTATTTATTTCATCTTTTTTCTGACCCACATCTTGATAAAAGACAAGAAGCACAAAAGCCACTACTGATATCAACATAACGAATTGAAACATGTGTGCAAAACCTTCATTCAGAGAAGTACGTACAATATTTTCATATTCATAAGGCGCCGCACCAGTAAGTTTATCTGGAATATGCGCACCTGCCACACTAATGAATGCCACCATAATAGATGGGCCTATCGTTGTACCCAAAGATCGCACAAGAGATAACGTTGCCAATGCAGAATTAGCCTCTTTTTCCTGCGTTTTAATGAGCATCATATAATTTAAGGGAGTTCCCATTGTGAAACCTAAACCACATCCAAGCAGAACAAGCGAAACAATAACATGGGCCCATGTGGGGTGATATGCGGCAATAAAACCAGCGTAAGCTCCACCTGCAGCACTGCCTAAAAGACCAATCGATAACACGGGTTTCACGCCAAATGCGTCAATAAGTTTTCCAGACACAGGTGATCCAATACCAGAAAATAAAGCTAAAATCATCACGAGATATCCGCCCGAACCTTCTTCCATACCTAAAGCATTTTCAGCAAATTGCGGAACAAAGACAGTTCCCATAAGAATAATTCCCGTAACGACAGAAATCATAAGAGTAAGAAGAATATCGCGATTAACAAAATACTGAAGACTCATTACCGGGTCATCTGCGCGTTTTTCACGCCACACAAACAAGGGTGTTAAAAGCAGAGACGCCAGCAAATAAGGATAGACCTGAATTGATACGAGAGAATGAAAATCAGTAAAATCTATATTTTTTAAAGCATACATAAGCCCTAGAATCATAAAAGTCAACACAATAATTCCAAACATATCTAAAGGTTCTGAAGATTTTTTATGAGATGATGGTAAGAAAAATATTCCTGCAATAATAATAAAAACACATATAGGTATATTGATATAAAAAACATAAGGCCAATGATGAGTGCCAAAAATATCCATGATGGCACTACCTACACTTGAACCGACAATATTTGCAACTCCGAAAGCCATTCCAACAAAACCAAGCGCTAAGCCTCGTTTTTCTGGCGGAAAAGCTGTGCCAAATTCTGCTGTTGCCACAGGAAGGATACCTCCACCTCCAATGGCTTGAACGACACGTGCAAGTAATAAGATTTCAAAGGAATCAAAGTTTTGCGACAAGCCACATCCAAGC
>JAGBKC010000029.1 GCA_017934115.1 Actinomycetaceae bacterium
GTTATGCTCGGCAGGGCGAAGAAAATACACGAGAGTGAAGAACAAAAGAGGCAGTGAAAACACGAAGATGATCCAGTAGGCACTTCCGTAGCTCCAAAAGGCACTGTAGTGGCTTAATTCGTCATTAGTTCCAACAATAAGGTTGATAATAAGCCATATAAGAAGAGGAAAAGCTGATGCTGCAATGAGTGTTCTTTTTATAGTTTGTGAAGGTGGTAAAAAGGTAAAAATGATAGTGAGAATCATGGAGATAATGATGAGAATACCAATTATTGTGGCACCGCCGAGTTCTTTTGAAACGTCGGCAAGTTCAAATAGGGTTGCTGATTCGACTAATCCTAAAACGTTAACAGAGATAATGGGGAAGAACGGAGATAGCGCGAGGATAAAGGCAAGAAAAGCGATGATGAGGCGAAGGGTCTGTGTAGAAATAATGTTTAGTTGCAAAACGTGTGGTGCTTGTGTTTGTGGTGTGTTCGCATTTTGGGAGTTTATGATGTGTTGTGTACTTTTTGTGATGTGGGTGGCGACATCTGTTGCTATATGATCGGCTTGTGATATATTTGGTGTTGTGGATTGTGGGCTTTGAGTGTTTGTAGGTGCTTGTGTGTTTGCTTGTTGTCTAGGTAACATTTGTGAATCTTGAGTTTGATGGCTATCTTGTTGTGTCACTTGTGCGCCGCATTGAGGGCAAAAATTGACGTGTAGTTCTAAAGTTTGTGAGCATTTTTGGCATATGTTCATTTTTATGAAACCCCTTATATAAGTGCTATGGAAACGTTTTAATTTCGTCGTTTCCATAGCAAAATGTAAATCACAGAAAAAAGAAAGGAAAACAAAACGTTATGTTTTGGACAAGAAAAGTGACGATAGATATCAGTAACTCATTCTCGACATGCTAAGCATATAAAAGATGATCTGCAAAAATGGGGATGTTTTTTTTGTTTTTGATTTTCAGTTATTTATCGTGTTATCGCGAAGTCAGTTTGAAGATAAATAGTAAGGGGTGTTTTTTATTCTGGTGTTTGATAGATTCGTAAGTGAGATATTTTGTGTTTCGTTACTACATTCTTTGTTGTTTACCTGCAGTTCTGGCAATTCCGTCACCCGTGTAGAGAGGAATAAAATGTGGGTGGCCCATACAGAAGTATGAACCACCCGTCACAAAAAGGAGACAAAAGTTTTAGAGATTGTCAAATTCCTTGATGAGTCGCTTAGTGTGTTTTGTGTTTTCTCGATAGTCAACAGGGCACTCGATAACAACAGGAACATCCTGTTTAAACGCCTCTTCAAGGACAGGGATGATGTCTTCCGTCTTCTCGATGCGATATCCTTTACATCCCATACTTTCAGCCATCATCACGAAATCTGGATTCTCAAAATCGACAAAGCAATGTTCATCAAAGCGGTTTTCTTGGTGCCACTTGATAAGACCGTAGCTCGCATCCGTCCAAATCATGGTGACAAATGGTGTCCCTACACGCTTAGCGGTCTCAAGTTCTTGGTTGTTCATCATGAAACCACCGTCACCAGTGATAGTGAGAACTTTCTTTTGCGGGTTAATGAGTTTAGCGCTCAATGCACCAGGAACACCGATACCCATTGTTGCGAAGCCGTTAGAGATGATGCAGGTATTAGGCTTATAGCATTCGTACTGGCGTCCGATCCACATCTTATGTGCACCTACATCTGAGATAAGGATGTCGTCTTCACCCATGACACGGCGGACATCGGCAAGAATCTTCTGTGGTTTTGGTGGCCAGCTTGTGTCGTTGATGTATGAGGCATATTCCTCGCGCCACTTTTGCTTGAGATTCATGGCGTAAGTCTGCTCATCTTTGACTTTACAACGACGGTAAAGCTGCAGGAGAGAATCACTAATATCGCCAACAACCTGCACATCTGCACGATAATTATGGTTAATATGTGCTGGTTGTGTGTCGATGTGAATGATGGTGCGTTCTGGGTCTGGGAGGTTCCACTTTGATGGAGCAAGTTCCACAATGTCATAACCAACAGAAATAATGCAGTCCGAGTTGTTGAGGATCTTGTTGCTGTAATCCTTGTGAGGGAGAATGCCGACGGTGCCGATGTGTTGCGGGCTTGAACGAGGAATGATGCCCTTAGCCATCATCGTGTTAATAACAGGAATTCCTAATTCTTCAGCAACAAGTGTCAATTCTTTGGATGCTTGAGCGCGAACGGCGCTGTGGCCAGCAAGAATAACCGGATTCTTTGATTTATTGATAAGGCGAACAGCTTCATCGATGCGTTCGCGTGCAGCGCGTCTGCGGCTCGTTTCAGCCGGTTTCATCGGTAATTGTGCGCTTTTATTTGTTACTTCCATAGCTGCAATGTTTGGTGGAAGAGTGATGTTGGTTGCCCCTGGTTTTTCGCTTTCTGCATATTTGAAAGCGATACGCACAGCTTCTGTAGCTGTATCAGGGTGCACGATCAACTTTGTGCGCTTGGTGATAGGCTGGAATAGGTGGTTAAGATCGAGATATTGATGTGTTGTTGAATGTAAACGTTCGGTTCCTACCTGAGCGGTGATGGCAACCAGTGGAGCGCCGTCACTGTTGGCATCTGCAACGCCAGTGATCAAGTTTGTCGCTCCTGGTCCGAGTGTGGCAAAACATACGCCAGCGTTACCTGTGAGGCGCCCATAGACGTCTGCCATGAAAGCGGCGCCTTGCTCGTGACGTGTGGTAATCACTTTGATGGATGAGTCTTTCAAAGCCTGCATAAGGTCGAGATTTTCTTCGCCAGGAATGCCAAAGATATATTCAACGCCTTCTTGTTCGAGTGAGCGAACGATAACTTCAGCAACATTGGGGGCCTGCTCTTCGTTGCCAGGAGTCTTTTGTGCGTCCATGAGTTTTCCTTTTCTGTATATGCATGTGTATACATGACATGTTCACTGGGTAATACTACGGATGTTTTTCAAAGAATAATGTGTGTCTATGTGTGCGTCTTGTTAAAAGTAAAAAAGATGTAAAAAGAGGTTAAAAAGTGGATAAACGTAAAGGTAGACTTGCGAAAAAACGGGACTTATATCCTTGTGTTGTTGATATGAAGGTGTAAATTCAGAAAATTATCAGAGTGTGTTCATCTTCTGGCGTAACCGTAACTGAACACAAAGAAAATAATTTTTATTAAAGTGGAACATACTTGACTCTATATACAGGGAGAAATGTAATGTTTGAACGTTTTACTGACCGAGCGCGTCGTGTTATTGTCTTGGCGCAAGAAGAGGCGCGCGGTTTGAAGCATAACTATTTGGGCACGGAACATGTGCTTTTAGGTTTGATTCGTGAAGGCGAAGGTGTTGCTGCAAAGGCCCTTCAATCTCTTAACATTTCCCTGGATGAAGTTCGCGCTCAAGTAGTAGAAATTATTGGCGAAGGTCAAGGTGCACCTCAAGGTCATATTCCTTTTACTCCACGCGCTAAGAAGATCATCGAATATGCAATGCGTGAAGGTCTTCAACTTGGCCACTCATATATAGGTACTGAACATTTGTTGCTTGGCCTTACACGTGAACCTGAAGGTGTTGCTGCCCAAGTGCTCACAAAGCTTGGTGCTGATATGGATCGCGTGCGCTCGCAGGTCAATAATTTACTTTCAGGTTTCCAAGGTAAGGAGCCTGTGGGTGTGGGAGCTGGTGTGCAGGGGAGTGATCGTCAAAAGTTGGGTTCTTCTGTTCTCGATAAGTTTGGCCGTAATCTCACTCAAGCTGCTATTGATCATAAGCTTGATCCTGTTATTGGGCGCCATCTTGAAACAGAGCGTGTGATGCAGGTACTTTCGAGGCGCACAAAAAATAATCCTGTTCTTATTGGTGAACCTGGTGTTGGTAAAACTGCCGTTGTATAAGGCTTAGCACAAGCAATTGCTGCTGATAATGTTCCTGAGACCCTCAAAGCAAAGCAGCTATATGCTCTTGATATGGGGGCACTCGTTGCTGGTTCTCGCTACCGTGGCGATTTCGAAGAGCGTATGAAAAAGATTTTGAAAGAAATCAATACGCGTGGCGATATCATCCTCTTTATTGATGAAATCCATACTCTTGTTGGTGCGGGCGCAGCTGAAGGTGCTTTGGATGCGGCATCACTCTTAAAGCCAATGCTTGCTCGAGGTGAGCTACAAGTTGTTGGTGCAACTACTCTTGATGAATATCATAAGCACATTGAAAAAGATGCTGCTCTTGAACGTCGTTTCCAACCTATTCAAGTGGAACAGCCAACATTAGAGCAAGCAATTGATATTTTGCGCGGTTTACGTGACCGCTATGAGTCTTTCCATCGCGTTACCATTACTGATGATGCTATTGAGGCAGCTGTAACAATGGCTGATCGCTACATTAGCGACCGTTTCTTGCCTGATAAAGCAATCGATTTGATTGATGAGGCGGGTGCTCGCTTAGCTATCCGTAAGATGACGCTTCCGCCTGAGCTTCGTGAATTAGATGAAAAAATTGCATCTGTTCGTTCAAAGAAAGACGCAGCTATCGAAGAACAAGATTTTGAGAAGGCTGCTTCTTTGCGTGATGAAGAACAAAAGCTTTCTACACTTCGTGCGCAGCGTGAACAGGCATGGCGTAACGGAGATCTTGATGTGCCATCGGTGGTGGATGAAGATCTCATTGCAGAAGTTATTTCGATGTCCACTGGTATTCCTGTCTTCAAGCTCACAGAAGCAGAATCAGGCAAGCTTTTGCGCATGGAAGAAGAACTTCATAAGAGAGTTATTGGTCAAAATGAGGCAGTTTCTGCGCTTTCGCGTGCAGTTCGCCGTTCGCGTGCAGCTTTGAAAGATCCTAACCGTCCTGGTGGTTCCTTCATTTTTGCCGGACCAACAGGTGTAGGTAAAACAGAGCTTGCAAAGGCTTTGGCAGAATTCCTTTTTGATGACGAATCTGCTCTTATAACTTTGGATATGTCTGAATATTCAGAGAAACACACAGTCTCGCGTTTGTTTGGTTCACCTCCAGGGTACGTGGGCTTCGAAGAAGGTGGACAGTTAACAGAAAAAGTTCGCCGTAAGCCATTCTCTGTTGTTCTTTTTGATGAGATTGAAAAAGCACATCCTGATCTTTTTAATTCCTTCTTGCAGGTCCTTGAAGAAGGTCGTCTTTCAGATGCTCAGGGGCGCGTTGTTGATTTCTCAAATACAGTTATTGTGATGACGACAAACCTCGGTGCAAAGAACATTGCTCAAGGTGTGACAACAGGTTTTCAGTTTGAGGCCGATACGGCGGCATCATATGAGCGTATGAAGCATCGTGTTTCGGAAGAATTGAAGGATAATTTCCGTCCAGAATTCTTGAATCGAATTGATGAAGTGATTGTCTTCCCACAGCTTGAACGCAATGACATCTTAAAGATTGCTGAATTGATGCTTTCTAAGCTTGACGGACGTTTGCGTAAGCAGAATTTACGCCTTGCATTATCACAAGAGGCAAAAGAATTGCTGGCGGATCGTGGTTACGACCCTGTATTTGGTGCACGTCCATTGCGTCGTGTTATGCAGCGCGATCTTGAAGATGTCCTTTCGGAAAAACTCCTATTCGGTGAATTTGAAGGTAAGGAAATCGTTTATGTTGATGTGGAAGATGGAGATGATGAAAATAAGATTTTCACCCTCTCAGCTTTCGTGTCTATAGATGAACTTCCTGAAGGCGTGGAACTTCTTCAAGAAACTCAAACTATGGATGGCCTAGCCTCAACTTTAGGTGGCAGAGGCATTGGTGGTGCTCGTGCAAAGAGTAGTGTATCTGGGCCTTCAGCTGGTGGATTGCGCGCTAGCGCATCATAAAGAAAATCTTTAAAGAAAAGAGCTCCTAAGAGGGGCTCTTTTCTTTATCTGTGAAACATGATAGAAATAAAGATGAAAC
>JAGBKC010000030.1 GCA_017934115.1 Actinomycetaceae bacterium
GCGATTACTGCGATTACTGCGATTACTGCGATTACTGCGATTACTGCGATTACTGCGATTACTGCGATTACTGCGATTACTGCGATTACTGCGATTACTGCGATTACTGCGATTACTGCGAGCAGTACATGGAAAGGAAAGTAATGAAAAGTAAAGTTGTAATTTCTGTATGTGTTTCGCTTTTAGTTTCAATTTTTGGTATTACATCTTCTAATGCTGATGTACTTGGTAATAATAAATCAACATATGAAACTTCATCTCCACTTATGGATTTTATAAATCGTGTTACTTATACAATTTACAAAGTGGATGACCATAGAGAAATCACGCGATTAGGTAATGGTGCTATCTTTAGAAAAGATAATCAATCTGAATCTGGTATGTCTATTTATGATAAAAAAGGTTCTTTTGTTGCCTACCTTGATATTCCTAGTAATTCAAATGTTAAAATGATCTCTTCTAATGAAGTTATCGTGTTTGATGAAACTATTTCTTCTGGTATGTTTGAAGAGCGAGGATTTTGTTTATTCGGAAAAAATCCTAATGGAAGTTGTCGAGGTGCTAGTACGGTTCGAAAAGTTACAGGATTCTTAAAAAGAAATAAGAACTGTATTGCAGGAACTGCCGGTGGTGCTGGAACTGGAGGTCTTGTTGGTGGCGCATCAAGCGGCCCTATAGGTGCTGGAGTTGGTGCTATTTCTGGAGGATTAACAGGTTTTGCTACGTTTTGTAAGTGAAATGAAATGAGAGGTATCTGATGAGAAATGTTAAGAGCGTCGGTATGCATATATTTTTTGTTATATGCGTATTGTTGATGGCTTATCCAGTATTTATGGATGTTATTCATAACAAAGTAACGATTCAGGAAATCGCTGGATTTATTGGTTTAGTTCTTCTTTTTGCTATGTTGTATGTATCTGGCATAAAAGTTCGAAAACTAGAAAAAGAAAATCAAGAACTCATCAAGCAACTTGAAAATCAATGAGGTTAGCGTATTTTGTTTATCGTATAGTTACAGCTGAAAAGGTGTGACTATACGATTTTTATGTATGGGGAGAAATCTAAAAGTAGTTTTGCATAACCTCAAAAAGGCACGTATTCCTTATTGAGGTTAGGGAGATGTATACTAACCTTTGTGCTGAAAAAGATGATGGATCGCTTCCCAATGACAACATTTCTTGTTCTTATTAACGTTGTCGTTTTTATAGCTACATACCTTAATGACGACCTCTTAAATACATTTGCATTTGTGCCTATTTTTTCTCATTCTCCTGTGCGTTGGGTGATGCCTATGTTTACACATGTGAGTTGGTGGCATATTTTTGCAAATATGTATTCCCTTTTCCTTATTGGGTCTGTTTTAGAGGCTAATTTAGGGAAACTGCGTTTCTTTCTTCTTTATATTATTTCAGGAATTGGCGGCAATATTGCTCTTATTATTTTTGCGCACCTTAATTCTGAAGGGTGGCTTACTCCATCTGTTGGTGCATCAGGTTGTGTTTTTGGTTTATTTGGTGCGTTTATGTTGCGGCAACGCCTAAGTGGTGCCAATATGATGGCTCTTTACGTTATGATGGCGATCAACCTAGTTATTGGTTTTATACCAGGTTTTCATATTGCATGGCAGGCTCATGTTGGCGGGCTTGTATGTGGAACTGCTACCATGGGTGGTCTATATTTATCGGAAAAGTTCACACAAACGAAGACAACAGAAAATTTTGGAGATGTACTTGTTTTTATTGTTATTTTTACGCTTCTCGGGTATGGAATGATTCATTATGTTCCTGGATTTGCAAATTTATTTTAAGGTGCAATATGTGATATGAATCAATATGCTTGACATCCCCCCCCCAAATGTATGCTATTTTCTAGGTGTCATATGGAAATAGAAGGAGGTGAAGGTATGCATGCGGCAGTATTTGTAGCTGGCTTAGCGTTTTTTATGTTTGTAGTAGCGGCACCGGCAAGATAAATATATAAGGAGAAAACAAGAAAAGTGAAAGACATATATTTGTTTTATAAAAGGCACAAGCAAAGAGATTATTTGCTTGGTCATAGCGCGCTTCAATCATCTGCAGCTTTTCTTGTTTTTGGGTTAATGATGCTTCCCAGTGACGTACACGTTTCTCTTGATGTAATGAGCTCCTTTAATGTAATGAATCTTGCTTCTCATTTTCTTATTGTTCTTGTTTTTTCTTTCTCATTTTCAATTATGATGAACAAAGACTACCCTCTTTTTTTTCGACTTCATATTTCGTATGCGCAATGGAGTTGGTTAAAGAAATATACATTCTCTTTTTTTTATTTATTTTTACCAAGTTTTAGTGGTGCGCTTTTGTTGGCACATTTTTTTCGTATGGACCTTCCCTATTTTATGCATGTTGTGCTTCAAACTTTTATAACGCAACTATGCTCAAGTTTGATCTATTGGAATCTACTTGATAAAGCAGAGAATTTTTCGGTTTCCTTTTTATTGCATAGAAGAATATCGACAAAAAATAGTGCATTAAAAGAACGGGTTGCGGCTAGTTATGAATACCTACGCAGTTCAGCTTTTATGGTGATTGGAATTGGTGTTGCATATATAGGCTACCGTATTGACATTCCTCCATATATATGTGTGTATATAGCTGGTTCATTGGGAACGACTTTTACTTTTTACGGGGTTGAAAAATTGCAAAGTTCTTTGAATATTCGATCTTTATATAGATACGGGTTAACAGAAAAAGATACAAGAAAATCTCTTTTATTTTATTTGATACCTATCCTTAGTTTTCTCATTCTGCCATCTGCTGTGTGGGCGGTTTTTACATCTTCAGATGATGTGCTGGCCGTATTGCTTATGTGTATGTATTTTGTTGTTAGTGTAGCAATTGCTTTGCGAGTGATAGCTCCTGGGATTGAGAAGGTGAAAATTACTGATATTTTTTTGTTTCTTACATCCTTTGCTTGTGTTTTTCCATTTGGTTTTATTGCGATAAGTTTGTTGTTTTTAAAGAAGAGAGATGCGAATGTTAAGCATTAGCGATTATTCTAAACGGTATCGACATGGCGGTGTGGGGCCATTAAATTTTCATGTCAATACAGGTGAAGTTGTGGGTATTATTGGCCCTAATGGTGCTGGTAAAACAACATTTTTTGAATGTCTTGTTGGTATTAAACATCCAGATAATGGAAATATCATATTAGAGGGCATAAGTAATGGGAAAAGGCTGGAGGCGAAAAATGTTGGTTATGTTGGTGAAGAATCTTTATTTCCTCTACGTTTTACACCTCGTCAAGCTTTAGAATATGATGCTGTTTTGCGTGGTATTCCTTCTCACTATGGCGCGTGTAGTGCTGCTTTGGATTTATTGCAACTGATGCCAAAAGAAAATATTCCTTTGAAACACCTTTCTCAAGGATGGCGTAAACGTGTTGATATAGCTAGTGCTTTTATAGGAATGCCTGAAGTTATTATTCTTGATGAGCCTCTTAATTCTCTCGATATTGCTGGCGTTATGTTGATGCGCTCAGTTATTAAAAAAGCGCAGACTGCAGGTTCCATTGTGATGATATCAAGTCATATTCTTGATTTTCTTGATGACGTTACGTCAAGAATTATTTTTTTGAGCGATGGACATATTGTTGCTGATACGCATAATTCCAGTGAAAGTGCAGAAAATATATATAGAGGTCTCTTTATGGAAGAAAGTGATGTGAAGTAATGGATGAAAATCGCAATGTTATTGAGGTAAAAAATATTCGCAAGGAATATTCTTTAAGGAAAAAAGAGCGAAAAGAAAAAGATCAGCGTATAAAAGTAGCTTTACAGAATATTAATTTTTCTGTTCGCCAAGGTGAGACATATGGACTTCTTGGGGCTAATGGTGCTGGTAAAACAACACTTCTACGCATTATATCTGGACTGATTTCTCCAACAAAAGGAGACGTGCTTATCCATGGTATAAAAAGCTCGAGTAAAGATTTACGCTCGCATATTGGGTTTTGTACTTCTGAATTAAAGATGGATGATTTACTGACGCCTGAATATCTATGTGATTTCTTTGCTTCACTTCATCACGTAGAAGAAACAAAGAAACGTAAACATAGAGAAAAACTTTTTGAACGCTTCGGTATCAACGAGTATGCTCATACAAAAATCGGCGACTTGTCAACGGGAATGAAACAAAAAGTTTCTCTTGCGGTTGCTTTGGCTCATGATCCGCAGATCGTTATATTAGATGAACCTACAAATGGGCTGGATATTTTTGTTAATCGTACTGTTCAAGATTTCATTAAAGAGTTGCAGGAAGAAGGAAAAACAATTCTTGTCTCGAGCCATATATTTTCCTTTATTGAGCAGGTATGCCATCGTGTGGGGGTTATTGTTGAAGGAAATATATCTGCAGAATATTCCCTACCTTTGATGGGTGAAAGTTTAGAGGCAAAGTTTTTTGAACTTCATGAAGGTCGAGAGGTGTAAGTTGTGAATGATATATTAAGGATTGCGCATAAAGAGCTTGTTCGGTTTTTTGCTCATAAATCTGCACTTATAACGCTTATATTGCCAGGTGCTCTTATTTTTCTTATGTATTCTTTTATGGGATATATGACGAGCGATGACGATGTGTCATATGATGTAGCTGTTGCTCACATGCCTGAAGAATTGCGCCCTTATGTACAGGGTTTTTCTGTTCATGTGGCAGATGAAAAATCTGTTGCCACGAAAAATACTATAAAAGCAGATATCGATAATGAAGCCTATGATGCTCTTGTGATTTTTCCAAGTGATTTTACTTCTGCACTAAAGGAGGCGCAAGAAGGTCGTAGTAACACTCCTGTTAATATATCAGTGTATTATAACAGCGCAGATGAAAATTCTTCAGCTGCATATGCGTTGTGCGAGCAGTGGATAACATCTTTTGAGTCGCACATGTACAAAATAATAAGTATTAATTCCGATGTTAATACGTCGTATGATGTTGCTAGTGATGATGAGCGTACGTCTTCATTTTTAGGTTCTATGATGCCTGTGCTTTTGATTGTTTTGATTGTGGCAGGAATTATGCAGCTTGCATCCGAATCGATTGTCAGTGAAAAAGAACGTGGTACTTTGGCGACTTTGCTTGTTGCACCTATTGATCGATTTTCTATTGTTGCAGGTAAAATGCTGGGGCTTGGTGTTCTTGCTATTGTGCTTGCTCTCTTCACTTTTATAGGTGTTATGAGTGGGATTTCTTCGCTTTTTGCTGGTAACGATGCGTCGTTTTCTTTTGATTCTCTTCCCTATTCCACTGCTGATTATGTGTATGTGTGCCTTATTTTATTGACGGTGAGCTTATTATGTTTGGCATTATTTTTATTTCTTTCGGCGCTGGCACATACTGTCAAAGAGGCACAAATGCTCGGAATGCTTGTGTATATACCGGCGTTTGCTTTTTCATTTTCTACAATGGATGATGCTTCAGGTGCGCCATTGTGGCATTGTTGTGTCCCATTTATGGGAAGTGCGGAAAGTTTACGTGATGTACTCAGTCTCGAGCCTTCGGCTACTTTTATTCTTATGGCGTGCGTAATGAATCTTGTTTATGCTGCTATTGTCGTTTTTGGTGTACGTTTTGCTTTGAATAAAGAGCGTTTCACATTTTCCTCTTAAAATGTGCGCTATGTGAACATAGTTATCCACAGGTGTGGGTAACTATGTTTATTTTTGTTGATATTGAAAATTTACATAAGTTCAAAAATACAGGTAAAAGCTAAATATTAAAGGTTTTAGTGAAAACTTTCTTTCATGTAATTACAATTGTGTAATTTTATAAACACATGTGCGTATCTGTGTGAATAACAGGTGGTGTATATGGTGTTGAGATATGTTGATAGTTGTGGAGAAGTGCTTGTGTGTACACAAAGGCATGCAGGGAATATGGTCCTTGAATGTGTAGAAATGCTTGGAAAAGAAAATTAGAAACACACAACTATGGTGATTTAAGTTACAAAATGACGCTATTTTTCTTTTCTGGAATATGTCAAAAAGTCCCGTTAAGTATAACAAGGTTGTCTCGTTACGTGATGTAATGGAAAAAAATAATTGTCAATTCTTTTGATGTATATCAATATCGATAAACTGAGGTGGATGAAATTTTTACTTTTCTTGTTTTTGTTAGTTGTTTAAGTTATGGGTTTTTACAAAATTTTTTTTTACTACATATTTGTGTGTTTATATTTTCTTGTGTGTTCGTAGTAATAATGTATGTATCTCAAGAAAATATTTTCTGCTTCTCTATTGCGAGTCAAATGAAGCGTGGATGTGTGCTATTGAGTGTGACTCTCACATTTTTACAAAATATAACAATATAACTTTTAATCATTTTTACAATGAAAAATAATTCATTAGAGAAATTTATATTGATATAGTAAAAGAAACGATATGGAGATTTCTTGCGTTCACCATATGAACAGACGTTATTTTTCGTTATCTTTTATAGTCATTTGACCAGTAGATATAGGACTTTTTTCGAAAAAAATTTATACTTTCGTCCCAAATGATATAGGTGTTCTGCCCACTCGTTTTTATGGTTTCTCTATGGATATGATAAATCTTGTCAGACAATGGTTTGACGGTTTTGTTTCGTTGTTAAGTTATAAAAGGGGTTTGATATGGCACGCACATGGAAAGGTGCTCAAGCAACTTTAGTGGCTGCATCATTAGCTGTAGCATCAGTATGTGCATTTAATGCATATGTTTATGCAGATACACAATCAGATGAGGAAGTTCAGCTAGAAAGCACATCTCAACATGTTGAGATGGTGGATGTATCCGATGCGCTTGCAGCTTTTGCTGCATCCCAGGTCCACATAGAAACACAGATAACTAAACAGTCAGTTGTATCACCGCAAAAAACTGATAATAGCACAGTGGTATCTGCACAGGTGCAGTCACAAAAGCCACAACACGATATAAAGAAAACATCGGTAAAAAATAAAAGTGCGCAAAAGCCCACTGCTTCTCGCACACAGGACACTAACGAACCTGCACATTACACAGTTCAGGTAAATTGTGCTGGCACACAAACACAAATTGATACGTGTGCTGGTGCAACAAATTACAAGCCTGTATCTGATTTCTTGGGTGTGCCTTATTATGCGCAACATAACGGAATGGGCGGAGAAGCTTGGTTGAAGATGAAAGTCGGTGATTACGTCACGGTTGGCGGAAAGACATACCGTATTGCTGAGATCAAAACAGTGACAACAGGAGGCTCAGCTAACCAAATTAAAAATATGGGTGGCAAGGCATACTTGCAAACATGCTTGGCAAATGGCTATCAATCAAAAGTCTTTGCCCTCCAATGAAATGATGAAACCAAACGGCTGGCGTTTTCCCCTTACGTCAGCCGTTTTTTATAACATCCCATTTCTTTTTTCTAAATAAGGAAATACTTACATAGGTGTAAACTGTAATGATTGAAGTTAGGGGAGATAATGGTTGATGTATATCGTCTTGGTATTGATGTAGGATCCACAACTGTCAAAGCTGTTATGCTTGATAAAAAGAACGATATCGTTTTCAGTGATTATCGCAGGCATAATGCGGATGTGCGCGGTGAACTTGTGCGTTTACTTCAAGCAATTGAAAAGGAATTCCCCGAAAATTATGTGCTTGCAGCAATTACAGGCTCAGGAGGCCTCACTATCGCCAATGCTCTTCATATCCCCTTTGTTCAAGAAGTCATTGCTGAAACAGAAAGTACCAGGATTTTTCATCCACAAACAGACGTTATTATTGAATTGGGTGGAGAAGATGCAAAATTGACGTATCTACATCCAACTCCAGAACAACGTATGAATGGTTCGTGTGCAGGTGGCACAGGTGCTTTTATTGATCAGATGGCAAGTTTATTGAAAACTGATGCATCTGGATTGGATGAATTAGCAGAAAATTACGAGACTCTCTATCCTATTGCTTCGCGTTGTGGTGTGTTTGCAAAAACTGATGTTCAGCCGCTTATTAACCAAGGCGTTGCTCATGAAGATTTAGCAGCTTCTATTTTTCAAGCAGTCGCAACGCAAACAGTTGCCGGCTTAGCATGCGGACGCGCAATTCGTGGCAACGTTATGTTCTTGGGTGGGCCGTTGCACTTCTTGCCTCAATTGCGCGAAGCCTATAAACGTATTTTAGATGATGTTGATGAATACGTTACACCTGATAATGCACAATTATATGTTGCTTTAGGTGCCAGTATTTTAGCTGGAAGTGGCGGAAAAGCTGGTAGAAGTACAGGCAGTGAATATACTCCACAACTTATTTCTTCTCTTCGTGTGGCACTTGAAAACATGAAAAGTGAAGAGAGTGATTCGCGCAGAATGCGTCCTCTTTTTAAGGATGAAACAGAGCGGGCAGAATTTCGTGAACGTCATGGGCAGGATGAGGTTGCTATTCTTCCTATCGACCAAGCGAAAGGTGAATGCTTTTTAGGTATTGATGCAGGCTCTACAACAATTAAAGGCGTAGTGATGGATGCGAATGGCAATATCGTTTTTTCGCATTATGCCTCTAATGAAGGAGATCCTGTTGCTGGAGCTATTGAAATTGTACGTAGAATTTATGCAGATTTGCCCGAAACGGCCCGCATTGTACGCTCATGTGCAACTGGCTATGGTGAAGGTTTAGTAAAAACTGCTCTTGGTCTTGATGAAGGCGAAATCGAAACAATGGCGCATTACCGCGCTGCTGAACATATTTGCCCAGGTGTTACGTCTGTTATTGACATCGGCGGCCAAGATATGAAATACCTGAAGATCAAGAACGGTACTGTCGATTCGATTGCTGTTAACGAGGCTTGTTCGTCTGGGTGTGGGTCGTTCTTGCAGACTTTCGCAGAAACAATGGGTACAGATGTGCGTTCTTTTGCAAAAGCTGCAACACAGGCGCCATCTCCAGTTGATTTAGGTACGCGTTGCACAGTGTTTATGAATTCTTCGGTGAAACAGGCACAAAAAGAAGGAGCGCATGTTGGTGATATTTCCGCAGGTCTTTCTTATTCTGTGGTACGTAACGCGCTTTATAAGGTCATTAAATTAAAGGAACCAGACGATTTAGGTGCACGTGTTGTTGTACAAGGCGGTACTTTTTTAAATGACGCTGTTTTGCGTGCTTTTGAACTTCTGACAAGCCGCGAAGTTGTGCGCCCCAATATTGCTGGCCTTATGGGTGCTTATGGAGCGGCTTTAACAGCACAAATGCATTATAACGATGATGCAAAAAAAGAGAAAACTGAGCTTCTTAGTATTAGTGAATTAGAAAATCTTACAACAGAAGCAGAATTGAAAACCTGTCGTTTGTGTCAAAACCATTGCCAGATGACGATCACCACCTTTTCTTCTGGTGAACGCCATGTGTCAGGTAATAGGTGTGAGCGCGGTGCGTCCCTTGAACGCGTGCCGAAAAAATCCCCTATTCCTAATATGTACGACTGGAAATATAAGCGACTTTTTGGATACCGACGCTTAACAGAAGACAAGGCGACACGTGGTGATATCGGTATTCCGCGCGTCCTTAATATGTATGAAGATTATCCTTTTTGGTTTACTGTTCTCACTGATTTGAAGTTTAGAGTGATGATTTCAGGGCGTTCTTCACATGATCTGTTTGAAACAGGAATGGAATCGATTGCATCCGAATCGGTGTGTTATCCGGCAAAAATGGCGCATGGACACGTGGAATCTTTGTTGAAAAAGGGAATAAAGAATATCTTCTATCCTTGTGTTTCTTATGAAAATCCCACAACAGAAGGTTTGGATGCTAGCTTTAACTGCCCAATTGTTGCTACATATCCTGAAGTTTTGCGTAATAACATGGAGTCATTGTGTCAAGATGGCGTCAATTTTATTTCTCCATTTGTCAATCTTGCTAATCGTGAGCTTTTGCCGGCACGTATTGCGGAGATTTTTAAGGAGTGGAACGTAACCCTTGAAGAAGCTGAAGAGGCTGTTCGTAAGGGGTATGAAGAACTTGATGCTTTTAGAGCAGATGTTATTGATAAAGGTAAAGAAGTTCTTGAGTATATAGAATCGCATGATATCGGCGGTATCGTTTTGGCTGGTCGTCCTTATCATTTGGATCCTGAAATAAATCACGGTATTCCTGAGGCCATTATTGGCCTTGGTATGGCTGTTTTAACTGAAGATGCTATGTATGATGGCCGTCTTGAGCGTCCTTTGCGTGTGCGTGATCAGTGGGCATACCATTCGCGTCTGTATGAAGCAAGTGCGCGTGTGGGTGATGAAAAACGTTTGTCTCTTGTTCAGCTGACGTCGTTCGGTTGCGGCCTTGATGCTATTACATCTGATCAGGTGATTGAAATTCTTGAAGGACGTGATGATGTTTATACTGGTCTCAAGATCGATGAAGTATCGAATTTAGGTGCTGCGAAAATTCGCTTGCGTTCTTTAGCTGCAGCTGTGGAAGAGCGTAATAAAATACGTGAACTACGAGAAGCTGAACAAACAGAAAATCATAAGGTAGAAAGCGAAAGTATCGATACGTCTCAAGGTATTGTCTATGCTGATGACGGAAGTGCAATACCTACATATAAGGCTGGAGATGCTTTCAATGCAGGGCATATGTATGAACGCGTGCCTTTTACTGAAAAGATGCGTGAAGATGGGTGGACTCTTCTTGCTCCGCAGATGTCTCCCTTTCATTTCAGGATTTTGGCACCTGCCTTGCGCAGCGCTGGTTATAACATCAAACTTCTTGAACAGCTTGAAGAAGGCGACCTTGAAGTTGGCTTAAAGTATGTTCATAATGACTCCTGCTACCCCGCCATCGTGGTAATTGGCCAGCTTGTTGGTGCTATTCAACGCGGTGTCGTTGATCCACATAAAACTGCTGTTTTGATTACTCAAACGGGTGGAATGTGCCGTGCAACAAATTATGCCGGTCTTTTACGCAAGGCTTTGAAAGATGCAGGATATGAATATATTCCTGTTGTTGCTATTTCTGCTCAAGGACTTGAGGATAATTCCGGTTTTTCTCTTACTCTTCCTCTTATTCATACCATTGCAAAGGCAATTACCTTGGGTGATGTTTTACAAAAGGTCTTGTTGCGTACGCGTCCATACCAAATCGATGGTAATGCTCAAGATTTGTACGAATACTGGAATACTGTGTGTGATGAGTACGTATCGAATAGTGGTTATAGTGAAACACTTGGTAAAAAAATTCGATTCTCTCAGCTCATTAAACGTATCGTGAAGGAATTTGACACTCTTGAATTGCAAGATATTCCGCGTAAACCTCGAGTGGGTATGGTGGGTGAAATTCTTGTGCAGTTCCATCCGGATGCTAATAACAATGTTGTTGATGTTATTGAATCTGAAGGGTGTGAGGCAGATTTGCCATCTTTGGCTCAGTTCTTCCATTACAACTTGGTGACATATAAATATAACTACGAAGTTTTGGGAGAAACATCAAAGAAAGGTATGTACATCCAACGTGTTATTTTATGGGCATTGCAGCAGTACGAAAAAATTGCGCGTAAAGCTTTTGCTTCTTCAGGGCGTTTTGATGAAGGCGCAACTATCCAGGAATTGGCTGATAAAGCAAGTGAAATCGTTCAATTAGGAAATCAAGCTGGTGAAGGCTGGTATTTAACAGCAGATATGCTGGATATGATTGAGCGTAATTGTCCTAATATTATTTGTGCACAACCATTTGCATGCTTGCCAAATCATGTTATTGGAAAAGGTATGTTCCGTGCTATTCGGCAAAAGTATCCGCAAGCAAATATTGTTGCCATTGATTATGACCCTGGCGCATCAGAAGTCAATCAGCTTAATCGCATTAAATTGATGATTTCTACGGCCTTTTTGATGCATGATAATGCCGGAAATACAGGCGATGATGTTTTATCACAATGGGAAGAGCTTGAAAAAGAATTTGAATTTGATCCAACAGAGCTAGAAAGTGCTTCCTGTGGCTCTTCATGTGGTGCGTCGTGTAGCAGTTCTACAGGTGTTCATGATGGAACGACTTTGCTTGGCTTGCCTGTCGTGAGGCTGTAATCTTGTAGTTTTATAAGAATTATTGTGACTCTCTTGTATTGGAAGCACATATAGCAAGGGATATTGATATTTCGCCGTGATGAGGAGTATATGTGGCGAACTGATCTTTTGTGTTTATGTTGCAAATTTAGTTTTTTATGTTGTGTGCCATAGTGTGGTGAGGTCCTTGTTTTGTTGTGTGCGGTGGTTTAGGGATGTTAAAGTCACGTATTGTCATGTGGCGTTAGGTAGAGTTGCTTCGTCTGTATTGTTGATGAGTGGGGGTAAGTTGACTCGGTTGTGCGAGGATTCGATTGATGAGCAATGAGAGCTGATAAAGCGCAGGATGTGTCTAGTGAGTAGCTCTTGTTGTTTGACGATTGAAACGAAAGGTGCGAAAGCATGAAAAGGTATGTATTTAAATCGGTAACTGGTGTAGCTACGGCTTTAGCGTTAGTTATTGGGCTTGGTGGTGTCTCTACGGCAGATTCATCGAATCGTGGTGTGATAGTAAATAGTTCTGTTGAAGTAGGCGATGGTAATCTTCATTGTGAAGACAGTAGAGATTGTTCCGTGGAAGTGATTGAAGGACTTCTTGGTGAGGGGGCTTTTGCTGCTGACGAATTAGAAGAACAAGACGATATGTTAGTGCTTAATTCCAATGATGTTGTGATTGAAGTTCCTAGTGATCCTGAGAATCCTGTTGTTCTTGAAACTGTTGGTGATAGTGAAGCTTTAGAAATTGGTCTTCCTTTTGCACAGAAAGCTTCTCCTGTTGAAGAGGGAGATGCGGGTCAGCTTGAATTTGATAATAACAATGAAACTATAACATCGGTGCTTCCGTATGAAGATGGTTCTCTTCAGATGGTTGTGACTATGTTAGATTCTTCTGCACCTGAAGAATTTGAATATGATCTTAATCTTCCTGAAGGTTTTACAAGTGTTTTTAACGATGATGGTTCCGTGCTGTTTCTAGATGCTGAAGGTGAACTTTTCGCTGGAGTTGCAGCCCCATGGGCGAAAGATAATAGTGGACGTAGTGTTCCTACAAGGTATGAAATGCGCGAGAATAAACTTGTCCAGGTTATTTCTACTACTGAAGAAGTTACCTATCCAATTGTTGCTGATCCTTTTTTTGGTAAAAAACTTTTTTCGTCTATTTAGCGTGATTTGTATAAGGGAGACTGGCGTTATAACGGTAATGTGAGTGTATGGGGAGTTGCTGTGCTTGCTGGAACTGCATATCCTCGAGTGTATGGGATAGGGCAGTCTGTTATGCGTAACCAGGGGTGGAAAGAATGGGTTGCCAAGTATCCTGCAATTACAAATAAAGCAACATTGAGGCAGCAGTACAATTGTCACGTAGCGTCAGGTATTTATGGTTTGCCAATTGCTAAAACTTACAATTTAGAACGCTTTCGAAGTAACAATTCCACTTGGGGGTGGAAGGTATGGTCACATAAGTGTAATTGGTGATAGTTGTCATGTTGAGTCGATTAGATGATGTGTATGAAAGGAGAAGGGTGCTGTGTATAAAGATGTTCAATATAAAAAGAGAAAATTTTTAGTGAAATGGCCAGGATTTGTTGTGATGATTCTTGGCATCATTTCTTTTGTTGTTTCTTTTATTGTGTCAGGAATTGAATATCAGAAGTGGGAAGCTTCTGAGGAAGCCATCTATAAAACGCCGGATTGGATTGTTTGGTGGCATGGGATTTCGATTCTTTTAGTTTTTGCAGGACTGTTATATATTCTGTGGATCACTAAAAGTCGTAATAAAGAAAACTGATGTGTAGAGATAGGTGTTTCCTTATTTTTGAGAAGCACCTTCTTTTACATGGTATTGATGGCACGTGTTAACAGAAAGGATATTGTACGAAGGGAATGGTACTGCTGCTGGTATGCCAGGTGTTGCTGTCAGAGCTGTGTATGGAGTATTTTGGTGTAAAGTTACCAATTGTTTATGTTAGGAGTAATGGTTTTATATTTAAAGATTTACGTATTAGCGGAATTGGTGTGTTAGTGGTTGGTATTTTCGCTTTAGTTTATGCTGGTATATTTTAAAGCGCTAATGGAGTAAATTTTGGACAAAATTATTTGGGGCTTATTAGAATAGTCCTGATTTGGAGGTTAAAGTATTGGTGTGACCTGTAAGAATAAGCATGTAAGAAAAGAAGACTTTAATCATCATCTCAAAGAAAGCGAGTTTCGATTCAATATGAGAGGACAAGATATGTGCACATATCTCCTCAAAGAATTCTGAAACAAACCATTATTCTAGGCAAGCCTGAAGAACTTTAGTTTTGTGACTTAAGCCTGCTTGATTTTTTGTATTGGCATTCTTATGTAAAAGAGAAAATATATCAGTAGGTGCTATGCATTACAGAGGAAAATATCTCTGAACATATGGATCTGTTCACATTTTATCTAAGATTTTTGTCCTAAGTTAACGCATTAACATACATAGGTGAATAACTTCCTGAATAGTTATGAACATTTTATTCAGATTAGTGTGCTATTTTCTAGGGGTTATACCCAGATTATTTCACATATGTGGAAAACTTTTGTATAAATGTGGAAAAACGAAAGAAGATATACACAAAAATTGTGAGTTTTTCACAGAGGTATTAACAAATGTTATTAAAAGCGGGCTATTATCAACGGGACTTTTTTCCTTAGTTCTCTAAAATGTGGATAAGTTCTATTTGTCCATGTAATCTAGTGAAAAAATCTTAAAATTATTCACATTTTTATACACATATGTGTATATAGTGATGTTGGGCAAAGAAAAAAGTCCTAAACGCGCATATGAGACATTCATTTTCTGTTATATCTTTCTTAGTTTTCCACTAACATTCACATATAAAGATGCGTAACAACAGGAGATAAAAAACATGGCGTATTCACAAGAAAATACACGTTTTGACAGAACCCCTCCTCAAAACATTGAAGCGGAAATGTCAGTTCTTGGTGCGCTTTTGTTGTCAAAAGATGCTATTGCTGATGTTGAGGGTGTTATTGATGCAACTGATTTTTATAAAGCAGCGCATGCAACGATTTTTCGTATTATTCGAGAACTCTTTGCTAAAGGTGAACCAGCTGACCCTGTAACGGTTGCAGGTGAATTAGATCGTCGAGGCGATCTAGACCGCGTTGGAGGCTTGCCTTATTTACATACTCTTTCGTCTTCTGTTCCAACTGCTGCTAACGCTCTGTACTATGCGAATATTGTTCGCGAACAATCTCAGCTGCGCGCTCTTGTGGAAACGGGGACGCGTATTGCTCAATTAGGTTATTCCACAGATGGTACGGATGCAGATAAACTCATTAGTGCAGCGCAAGAAGAAGTGTATGCAATTTCTTCACGCCGCGGGGCAAGTGAATATGTCGTTCTTCAAGACATTATCCCCGACTTGGAAGCTGAAGTGCGCAAGAATATGGAAAGTACTGACACGATTCAAGGTGTTCCAACAGGATTTAAGGAACTTGATGGCAAGTTGAATGGCTTACGCTCTGGTCAGATGATTATTATTGCAGCTCGCCCAGGTGCCGGTAAATCGACTCTTGCAATGGATATTTGCCGAAATAGTGCTATTAAACACAAGATGCCAACAGCGTATTTTTCTTTGGAAATGAATCGCAATGAATTGACGATGCGCATTTTGTCGGCAGAATCCGGCATTTTTCATCATAAGATGGTGAAAGGCGATATTAAGCGTGACGAGTGGGCAAAAATCAGCGCTACTCTATCGCGTATTTCCACTGCCCCTTTGCTTGTAGATGATTCTCCCGGTATTACTTTGGCTGAAATTCGAGCAAAATGCCGCAGAATGAAACAGCAATATAATTTGAAACTTATTGTTATCGATTATTTACAGCTTATTGAATCTTCGGGGCGTACAGAATCCCGCCAGCAAGAGGTTTCAGGGTTCTCACGTTCTATTAAGTTGTTGGCAAAAGAGTTGGATGTGCCGATTATTGCTGTTGCTCAGCTGAATCGTGATTCGGAGAAGCGTGACAATAAGCGCCCACAGGTTTCTGATTTGCGTGAATCTGGTTCTTTGGAACAAGATGCCGATGTTATTTTGCTTATTCATCGTGACGATTTATATAAGCCACAAAACGAGCGCCAGAATAATGCGGAAATTATCATTGGTAAACAGCGCTCTGGACCTACGGGTTCCATTGAGCTTGGATTTTTGGGAAGTCTGTCGCGTTTTTCTGATTATGTTCCTAGTGCTGTGGCTGCTCAGGCTCCTGTTCCGCAAAATGCTCCGGCACAACAGAATATGTCAGCACAATATGGTAGTCCTCAACCTGGCGCTCCTCGCCCTGGAATGCCTCCTCAAGTTTCACAAACACCATCGCAAAGATAATAGTCATAATTCATAAATCGTGAGCTCCCTTAAAAAATAGGGAGCTCTCTTTACATATGCATTTCAATACCGCTAGTATTCAATACTGTTGGTATTGAAAAGCGGGAAAGAGAATTATGACTTCTGATGTCTCTATGCTTGCTCGCCCCAAACGGGCCGACGTAAGAAAAAAAATCCTTGACTCTGCCCTTGAAATTTTTCTATCTGATGGGTATGAAAAAGCATCTTTAAGTAAAATAGCTACTCATGCTGGTTTTACAAAAGGTGCGATCTATTCAAATTTCAATTCTAAACAAGCGCTTCTATCATCAGCATGGGAAGAAAAAATCGGTAATGATGCTCAAGAAATGAGTATACTGCTCGAAGAAGAATTCAATAAGCAGCAAAACATCAACGAGCTTCTTGATGTTCTTTCGCAAAAAATCCTTTTACTTATTCCTTCTCATATGCAGTGGGAAATAGCCCTTAACCAGCTGCGTTATTTGGGTGTAAAAGATAAAGTGTTGGCACAGTTGTACAAAAAGATTTACCAATCTCGAATTCATAATGTTGTTATGCTGGCAAAAAAACATGAACTTGTTATGAAGATGAAAGAAGAAAAGATAGAAACTTTCGCTATTGCTCTTTTGTCGCTATTTAACGTTATTTGTTTAGAAGAAGCAGTGCAACCTGGTTTTTCCAAACAACAAAATGTTTTTTTTCTTTTGCGTTCCTGTCTTGAAGGAGTGATTCGTTAATGAGTTCATCTGTATCCGAAACATTACATAGTGAAACCGCAAAAACCGAGCAGTTGCCTGCTGTTACGCCTAATAAAGATAACCTAGAACCGCTTTTGTGTGCTCGACATCTTTCAGCAACCGGTAAAAAGGGACGTATTTTTGGCCCTCTAGATCTTGATTTATATCCTGGTGATTTGTGTGTTGTTACAGGAAATACCGGCTGTGGAAAAACTACTCTTCTTGTTGCTTTGGGTGCGCATTTCAAAAAACCATATGGGCAACTTACTATTGCGGGCATCGATGCGCTTGAACATCCGTATAAGGCAATGCAACATACTGCTTTAGCTCGCATTGGCAATTATATTGCTCTTGAAGATAGGTTAACTGTTGAAGATGCTATTTTAGAGCGAGCGTATCTTGATGGAATATCGGTCAAGAAAGCTCAAGAACGTGTTCTTGATATGGAAGAATACATGGGCTACCGTCTTGATCGAGGTGTGGAAATCGAACAGCTTCCTCCCATTGTACGTGCAATTTTTTCTATTGGTTTGATGGCCTTACGTCCTGCTGATGTCATTATTTATGATGACGTTGATATTTTTGTGCGCCAAGAAGAGAAAAAATATTTATATGAACTTATCAAAAAATGGTGTGCCTTTGATAATTGTGTGGTGATTGCATCAGCAGTTGAAGTTGGGCATGTTCCAGAAGGCACTGTGGTTGTGAATCTTGATGGAGGGCGCCACTTCCCTGTTCAATCCATCGTTGAAAAAGATGACCAAGTTCAGGTGATGGGAAAAAATAATATTTTTCAACAAGAAATGCAAAGTGGCGAAGTGCGCTATATTGATGCGCAAGGTAGCGATGAAATGTATGAACATCTTGAGAATCCAAGCTCTCATGTCGTTAAAGGGGGGAATGCATGAATTTCACACCATTAAGCAGATTATTGAAATTTGAATTTCGCCGGTTTAAGGGACTTTCCCGTTTCGCTCTTATCTTTTTAATGCTGATGCCCCTTATTTATGTTGGTATTTATTTGGCTGCAAACTGGAATTTGTATAACAATATTGACCATATAAAAGTAGCTGTGGTCAATAAAGATGCAGGCGCACAATATGAAGGCGAAAATATCAACGCTGGTGCATTATTGGAAGATGCACTGAAAGAGCGTCCTAATTTTGATTGGCAATTTTTAGGGAAAGATAGTGAAGGCGCGCGTAAGGGACTTGAAAAAGGTAATTATTTGATGATTTTAGAGGTGCCAGAAAATTTTTCGCATAATCTTACGTCTGCGGGTGCTTTTGATCCTCAACGTGCAAGTTTGATGCTTCGCCGAGATGATGGAAATGGATTTGTTGCAGGTATGCTCACCTCGCAAGCAGATAAAACGCTGACTAATGTACTTGATGCAGCTATTTCAGATACGTATTTTAATGTACTTTTTGAAGATTTAGAAACTATTCGTGAAAGTCTTGATACGGCTGCAACAGGAGCGAAAACATTAGATGAAAATCTTGATCTTCTTGAAAGCGGCATCAATGAGCTTGATAAGGCAGTAACACATATAGATGTAAGTTCTTTAAGTGATAATGTGAAAACAGCTGAAAGCGGGCTTGATTCCTTAAGTGAAGGAGTGAAGAAAATATCTGCTTCAGCTGGTGATATTCGTGCTGGTGCCTCGGATATTTCGAGTGTTGTTACGCGCGTGCAAACAGGTGCACAGCTTATTGATATCAATTCAATTCCTTTGAATAATTACATCAATAATGAATTACCTACGTTGAAAAAGAATGTAGAAACTGCTCAAGGGGCAGCTAATAAACTAGTTACAGCGCGTGAAAACACAGCCGCATCAACGCATCTGCACGTCAAGGCGGCAAAAAAATACGCGAAAGATATAGCTAAAGATAATCCGGAATTAGCAGATACTGATGCATATAAAAAGTTGATAAGTGAATTAGAAGACGCGGATAAAACGCAAACTAATGTGGTTTCTAATGTAGCTGATATTGTACAAGCTGTTAAATCGATGGATTCTCATACATCGAGCTTGACTGCTATGCAAGGCACATTGGCTTCTATTCAAAAGGCAAATAATGCTGTTTTAGAGGCATCATCCCAAATCAGTGAAGGTGCGCAAAAAATCAAGAAAGGTGTCGAAAGTACATCTGCTGCTAGTGACGATATTCGCGAGGGACTGACTGATTTACGTACTACTGGTTCTGATGTGATGGCTCAAGTGCCAACGTTAATTGAAGGAATTACAAAACTCACGAATGCAACAGGTCAGTTAAATACTGCTGCCCCTCAACTTTCAGATGGTGCACACGAATTAGCTGAGGGGTTGTCTAATGGAGTGGAACAAATTCCTGAACTGACTGATACTGAACGCGAGCGTCTTTCTGAAGTCATGTCATCTCCTGTGAGTGTGACACAGCAGGTTGATAATGAGGCAAAATATTATGGCCGTGGGCTTGCTCCTATGTTTTATGCTCTTGGTTTATGGGTACTTACTATCTCTCTCCCATTGGTGATACGAACGATTTCAGGGCGCGCTCTTGCCGGCCGTGGCAATGCATGGAAAATTTCCATGAGCGGGTTTGGGCCTATTGCTGTCATTAGTTTGCTTGCATCATATGTTTTGGGTGCTGGTGCATGGTTTTTGATCGATATTGACCCAGTGCATCCATTCTTGTATTTCTTGCTATTAACAGTTGTGCCGCTGGCATTTATGACTTTTGCATATGTTGTGCGTTTGTGGCTTGGGAGCGTGCAAACAGCTATATTTTTGCTTTTGTTGATGGTGCAGTTACCGGTATGTGGTGGCACATTCCCCGTTGATATGTTGGAGCCTTTCTGGCAAACAATTGCAACGATTTCTCCTATGAAGTATGTTGTTGATGCGTTCCGCGTAACGATATCTGGCGGATATGCAGGGAATTATTGGATAGCTATGGCTATTTTGGCAGGTATATTTGTTCTTTCGTATGCTCTTATTGTGTGGCTTATTCATCGCAGAAGATTATTTACGATGCGTGATTTGTATCCGCCGATGGTGACATCGACATCGACAGGAGATAATGCATTTATGATTCGTCCTAGGTAATGAAATATTATGAAAAAGAGGCAGGTAATGCCTCTTTTTTTTTTTTTTGAATTAGACCGAAGTATTTTTGTGCATCTGATTATGGCACAAGTCATTTTTAAATTAAGCATGAGGAGCAATTACTCATTTTAGAGCGAGCAAATAATGAATATATGCATATAAGAGGTATTCTTAAGGGTGAAAACTATGGAAGTTGTTATGTATGCTTATTGTTATGCATGCGTTATTTACTTCTGCACATGAATTTTTATTTCAGCATTTGATGGAACAAGAATATGTGCCTTTATTGACGCGCACATACAGATATCGTCATTGTTTGCGTGTTGCTGCTATTGGTCGTAAAGTTGCCGAAGCAGAAAACATGGATGCGGATGTTTTAGAGCTGGCATGCCTTTTGCATGATGTGGGGAAATTTGAAAGTCAGCGTCCATGGGATCATGGGCGAACAGGTGCACGTATCGCTCGAACTTTTTTAGAAAATCTTGGGTTAGAAGAAAAAACCATTGATGAAATATGTCAGGGAATTGCTATGCATACTGATGGTTTGTGGAATAACCCAAGTGATTCTCCTGATTTCAATGGTATAGATGAATATGTGTCCCCCCCTACTATGTTGGCGCGTAGTGTAGGTGATTGTGACAATGTGGATCGTTATGGAACGTATAGAATTTACGATACTTTGACATACGTAAGATTTGATGAAAAAAGAATAAGTGAACAACTAGAATTCATCAATGAATATCGAGAAAAATTAGATAAAGAGCGAGAATATGTGTGCGCAACGCATACTGCTCAAGAACTATGGAAAAATGCCTTAGATGAGCACGATATGTTTTTTGAGCATCTTTATGATCAAATTTCTTCTAGTAATGTGTATCTAAAAGTTTACGAAAAAGAGATAGACACTTTCTCTTCTGAGCATTAGGGGGGGGCAAACGTCCCGAAAGGCCTGTGATATTGTATACTTTTGGGACGGACGTACTATAGCTATATAATAAATATTCTTTTCTTTCCTGCCTCCTGAACATAAACTGTATAAGGTAACAACAGTTTTCAACAGGGGGAAGTGATGAAAATTAATAGTCGCTTGTTTTCTTTTTCGCTAGCGATTGTTAGTGCACTTGCTATCGTGCTAACAAGCTTTATCTATACGGGCAAAGCCAATGCTATGCCGGGCGAAATTGATAATATTGAAACATTCGAAGAATTAGAACAAGCAGTTCTTAACGCACCTGATAACAGTGTTCTTGTTATTACGCAAAATATTCAAGCCAACAAACAGTTAGACATTTCTGGTAAGAGCTTGACTATTAAAGCGGAAGATTCGCTCACTATTTCTCGTCAGGGTGGAAATTCCAATTTTCCGGTTTTTCATGTTGGTGTAAACGGAAAATTGACCCTTGGCGAAAACCTCATACTTACAGGTGATCAAGATGGAAACTGTGTTACATATACACCAGGCGATTTTGCTTCTGGCACACCCGATGATCCACACGGCTTCTTCCTTGAGGTAGATAATGGTGGCGTAGCAACACTAGATGGTGCAACACTGACTCATTTCATTACTTCTGCTGATGTTGAATGGGCAGCTCCAGTTGTAGCAAATGGTGGCGAATTCAATATTAAAAGCGGTTCTATTGCAGGTAACTCTGTTGGTTATACGGCCGATAACTCAAAATCTACTGATGGCACAACATCTGATGTGATTGGCGTGGAAGAACCCGATGAACCAAATACTGTTCTTATTAAACAATGGAAGCGCACAAACACAGCTGGTGGCATTATTTATAATGGCGGCGCAACAGGTACGTTTACGGGCGGAAGTGTTAACGGTAACCGCGGTGATACCGGCGCTATCGTTGTTTAGGGGTCCGGTAGTGAAACTGCTGCGCAAGTGCAATCAACTTTAACGATCGATGAAAACGCTTTGATTGATAATAACGCGGGTGTGCATTATGCAGGTGGTGTGTTCATTTACAATGGTGGTTATGTGTTTATGGACGGTGGCACAATTTCCAACAACTTTGCGTGGTCTAAAGGCGGCGGCGTATGGGCAATGAGCGAAGTGTATGGCACAGCTAAATTCCGTACACCTGGCACAGTAAAATATGTTTCTCCTGCAGGTTTTTCCCTCGGTCATCCGGTTATTTCTAACGGAAAAGTAACGGGCTACGAAGGAACAGGTGTTATTAAAGGAAATCTTTCTGTTTCGCGCGGTGGCGGTATTAATGTTTCGTCAAATAATGTTGCCCTGTTCTCTGGACAGTTGCTTGAAAACGGTACGCGCACAACTGGTGGCGGCGTTTATGTGGAGGGCGACGCAGAAGATCACATGTATCAACTTTATTTCGCTAAAGGTTGGATTACGGATAATCATGCAGTAAAAGAGAATTCTTACTGGTGGGGTAATAGTCAGCCAGAGCAGTATAAGCAATGGAATGCATATCTTGACCGTGGTCTTCCGGCAGATGGCAATGCGGCATGCGAATTTGATAATACGTTAACGGCAGGTTCTTCACGTACTGGAAACTATAGTGGTTCTTTGAATGTTCAAGGCAATGGCGGTGGCCTGTGGATGTGTGCATTCGGTGGTAATTCGACTATTGATTACACTGGTATTGTAGAAATTGGTGGTAATACCGCCAACCCTGTTACTTATCAGTGGGCTGGTGGCTCGTGGGATTCTCAGCGAGGCAATAACCTTTTAGCCTATCAAAGCTACACATATGACAATTATGGTGGTAACGATATTATGGTTTCCCCTGGTTTGCCTGGTGACGGAAGCGCACTCAATATTGTTGGTGACGCAAAAACTAATGGCGCTACCTGGACGAACGATAATAAGCAAGGTGCTGAAATCGAATCTAATCGTGTATATACGGGGGGCTTGGGTTTGACGAATTCTACGTATTCTTCCCCGGCAAGCACTGAAGGCGGAGTACTTGTTTCAGGCAATCTGGCACGCCTCGGTGGTGGCCTTGGTTCGGACGGCACAATGGTGTTCGGAAATGACGATGATGTATATCGTTTTATGCAAAAATTCCGTTTCACAAAATCGTGGGGTGAAGGAATAGAAAAAGAACCACTGGATATTACTCTGAATGTTCAGGCAAAAGATCCGCAAACGGGAGAATATGTTGATGTTTCCAACATAGATAATAGGCTCAATTTTACTTTAGATGGCGAAGCAGATAATGGAAATCTGGTAGCAAAAGAAATTGAACCTTGGGTTGGGGAAATTGGTTTACCTTTAGCGGTTAACTATGTTGATTCTCAAGGTAATTCTCAAGTTATTTCTCCATATACGTTCATTACAGATGATGGCGTTACATTGGATCCTTCAAAGACAGACGATTTGAAGAAGCTTTATGAGTTGGTCGCATCCGGAAAATTAACGAAGGATAATCTGAAACTGAACGATTGGCGTATTAAGGCAACAGAAACCACTAAAGATGGTTCTTTGCGTGAATACATCATTAATTTGGGTGATATTGAAGTTACTGAACTTGGTGCTCATGGCCAGAAAGCTGGCGAATCTCACTATGCAAGTTCATCTGATGCGGATGGAACATATGTTCATTTCGATACGAAATATATTGATATACAAATGAACCAAACACTTTCGAATGAAAATGTAAAGGTTGAAAAATATGTCAATAAGAAAGTCCATGCAGATATCAGCGAATTTGACCGCACATTCACATATGACGTCATGGCATATGTTCCTGCTGGAAGTACGGAAGTAACAATTGAAGATACGCTTATTGACGACCTAATGTTTGTTGATTCGGCAGGAAATTCACAGTATGTTTCAGATGGTAATGGAGGAAAGAAAGTAAATGATTCTTTCGATTCTTCCAAAGTAGTGGTAAATAACTCTGAGCGTTCTATGCTTGTTTTGTCAAAGAATAATAACCATAAAGGTGACGGCACAGGAACTGTAGCAACTCTTGATTCTTCGAATGATGGCACGCTTGATCCGAGTGGTAAAGTAACTGTTTCTGGCCAAAAAATTACTGTAAAACTTGATGAAGCAACAATTAAAAACATCACTAAAGATGGTGATTCTTATACAGGCACATGGGTTCGTGCAAGCTTCGATGCTCAAATAGCACCCGATAAGTATGATGCATTGCTTTCAAAGTTGAAAGGTGAAAACGTTTCAGCTGATGATTTGACATGGTCGAATATCAATGATTCAAAAACAGGAACCATTGAAGGTGTAGACGATGAAAAAATCGTTGAAATGTACACTAACCCAGGTAAGAATCGCTACTATGTGCGAACAATGTATCACGATACATCTGGCAACGAAGTATATAACTGGTACGGCCGCTGGATCACAAACAGTGGTGTAAGTGATTTTGGATGGTATAAGATTCCAGATGGTTTAACTGATCCAATCGGACCTAAAGGCGGTAAAGGCCTATATAGCTATAGTGCGGTTAATAAGAATGCGGATGGTTCGGTAGCCTATCCTGCAGTAGAAGAATCACAATGGGATACTGTCGCTAATGAATCAACGAATTCTACAACTCACGCAAGCCGTGCAAAGCTGACGGATTGGTTCTTTACTACTGTCGGTAAAGCTAATTGGCCTGTTCTTGATGGTGCTGATACTGATAACGGTGCGCACGAAGGCTTGCCGAATTCTGCAGGGTACACAGTAAAGTTCTCAAATGGTAATACATATACATACGACACAAATACTGTTACTGTGAAACCGGAATACACGAAGGTCAAGGTCAAGAAGGAATTTGCTGATGGTTGGCCAAGCGGTGTTTCTGAAGTGAAACTCGATGTAAAGCTTGATGGCAAAGTCATTCAGACGTTAACTGTAAATGAACAGAATCCAGAAGCGGAGTCTGCCGAAATAGCAAAGCTTGTTGATATGAGCCGCTATACAGTTGCAGAACAGCCAATTGCTGGATTTGAAGGCACCGTATCTGGTGATGCGGCTAATGGCTTCATTGTGACGAATAATGTGAAAAAACATGATGTGTTGATTTCTAAGAATGCTCTTGGTGGCGATGAAATCGATGACGCAAAGATGAAGCTTACTGACGCAGAAGGCAACCTTATTGAAGAGTGGATATCTTCTGCTGATGGTCCGCATGAATTAAAGCTTCTTGAAGGTGAATATGTGCTTGAAGAAGTCGTTTCACCTGCTGGTTTCAAGCGCGTTACAACAAAGATGCATTTCAAGGTCAAAGCTGACGGCACAGTTGAGCTTGTGACAACAGAAGTTGATAATGGTGGAAAGTTGAGTGTTCTTGATGGAAACCATGTGAAACTTGAAGATGCTCCGGTGAACGTCGAGATTTCTAAGAATGCTCTTGGCGGTGACGAAATCGATGGAGCTAAGATCAAGGTTGTAGGCCCTGATGATTTCACTGAAGAGTGGACGTCTTCTGCTGATGGTCCGCACGTATTGAAGAACTTGAAGCCTGGCGAATATGTGATGACGGAAGTCGTTGCGCCTGATGGATATCAGCGTGTTACAACTGAGATGAAGTTCAAGGTTGATGAAGGTGGAAATGTTGAATTATTGACTGTTGAAGTTGATAATGGTGGCAAGATTTCCATTCTTGAAGGTGATCATATCGTTCTTGAAGATGCTCCCGTTGCTGCGAATGCAGATATCACTCCAGAAAAAGAAGATAATCCTACGATTGAGCGCGCTGAATCTGTAGAGCCAGGTAACCAAAATGGTGGAGGTACTGGTGATGCTGTCGGTACGGGCATTGCTCCAGATGTGAGTGTTCCAGTTCAGTCTGTTGAGGCATTGTCAAATACAGGCGCCGAACTCGGATGGCTCATCATTGCAGCTACAACCATTATGGGAGGCGGATTAGGTGCCCTTATTGGGTATCGTCGCTTCAAGCAGGTGAAGTAAAGAACTTTTGTGAGTTCCCTCTTTAGATAGATATGGAAGATGCACACCCACGCATCTTCCATATTTTTGTTTTTACGGTGCACGAATCTATGTCTGTTAAGTTGATATTCGTAAATTTTGAAGTGAAGCGGGTCTTAGGGTGTACATGTGGTTGATATGTAATATTCCAGCAGGTTTTACTCTTCGCTATGGCACGGATGGTGAACTTGACCTCATGAGCAATCAAGGGGATACAGTGGCAACGGTGGATGCGCCATGGGCTGTGGATGCAACAGGTCAACACCTACCCACCTACTATGAACTCATCCCTGCAAGCAGCACCATCCGCCAGCATGTTGACATGAAAGGCGCAACATACCCCATCGCCGTTGACCCATCATGGTGGTGGTGGACAAAAAATGTTATTTCCTGTTCAGTGGGTTTGGGTTCTCTTCTTGCTAGCGGTGGCGCTGCTCTTGCTTCGCGTATTCCGCAGGTTGTTAGTGCGATCAATAAATTAGCTAAAACAAAAGCAATTGCTGTGCTTGTGAAAAAAGTCGGCGGAGCAAAAAAGGCCGCCTATGCTCTTGTAAAAAACGTTGCTGCACGGGTGCGGAATTTAGTTTCGGAAAAATTGCGCGGCAAAATTCCGTCAGTTAAATTGACGAATGAAGAAAAAGCTTTTATTAATAGAGTCTGGAATAATATTGATTTATTTGGTTTAGCAGGATTAACGGGTTGTAAAAATATTTATAACAGGTAGGTAAAGATGCATATTTTGTTTTTTTCTATTTCTGTGTTGCTTGCTGCTTTTGTTTTCTTTTATCTTATTAATGAAAGAAATAAAGGTGTTGTTTCTGATGATATTGGTTTTTCTTTTCGTCAAGTGAGTCTTTTGATGGTAGTGACGTTTTTTGAAGGGCAGTATCCTATTATTCAAGGTGACATGTCGTATCTTAGTATCATTGTTTTTATGGCAGTCAGTAGTGCGCTAGGTGTCGTGATGGCCATTATTGCTCGTCTGGTACGTGATAGATGAAGTGTAGCATATGAATTTGTTACGTGGTAAGACTATAATGCTGAGTGTGTATCGTTTTTTTTCCTGTGTTTATTGGCTTGAAGCATTCGATACGCACTCATCGCATACAGATGAAAAATCGGTACGAAAAAATCGGCATACATATTCCTGGTCCACTAACGTAGATAATACTGTGGATCAACATTGGATATACACAAATATTAATACTGCTTGCCTTAGGAATTCCTGCGTATGTTATTCATGGTATAGCTGTTTCGTATAGTGATTACATGTATGTGGTGGAAAGTGTTGTTTTGCTGCTGGTGTCAGCGTTCACGATGCATATAAAAAATAGAATTCATCAATATTATTCTTTATATAAAATACTTGCTGAAAAGAAGAAACGTCTTTATGCGGGCTTGTTTTTTTTGTGGAACTTGAAGTACTGATAGCTTGTTCTGTTGTTTTGGTAAAGACTCACGTTTTTCTCTATGTGATGACGACTTTCCTCTTGTTGTTAGAGATAGTGCTCCTTGTGGTGTGGTCAGCTCAAAAAACAAGTTTACTTGTATTTATCGCCATGTTTAACGCGCTTGGTGGTGGTTATTGCTTTTATAGCCACCTTATTGCGCATAGATGCATTTACAAATACATATAGCTCGAATCTGTTTATGCGTTTATTGTATGCTTTATGCGTTTATGTTGTTGCTGGTTTTGCGCATTATGCTGTTATGAAAATACCGGTAAAATTTATGTGGATTCGTATTGATACAACTATGAAAACACATATGCTGCTAGCTTTACATTAGGATTTTTTCTTCTCTGCTGTGTGTTTATTTTTTCTACCTGAATATGTGGATTCCTCGCTAGTTGTTGGGATAGCGTTTTTTGTTTTTATGGGTACGTTATTTCTTATAGAGTATAGAAATTTTTATGTGTCTACATCGGTAGAAAGTTTGGGAACTGCTCTTTTTCTATGTAGATACAGTGCATCAGCTCAAAGAAAAATCGTTTATCATTTTTTGGCAAATCATTATCTTTTTCTGTTGCCCTTTTATGGAGGGTTCTTTTTGCTGCTTATTCTCTATTCATGGGGAAGCAAAATATTTTTGCTTGGCATGTATGTTCTTATTCCACTTATGAACTCTTTGGTAGTATCAAAATTTTTACTTATGTATGCACATTATTACCTTCTGAAAAAAGCTGGCGATATACATGCGAAAATATATAAACATTCGTTCCGTTATACAGAGAAAAAGTTGCTTGTATGATGCGCTTGCCATTTTTGTTCCTTTGTTTCTTGGAGTATTTATCGGCTTTATGTATCATGTGGATGGCTTTGTTCGTGATACTCACGATGTAACAGTGATAAGCATATTTCTACATAATTATTTTTTATCAGGTATATCTGTAATAGGTGGAGTGATTCTTGCCCGTTTCATTATGGGATATTCCGCTTTGATATTGGGTATTAGTGCTGTTTTAAGTGTTGAAATAGAAGGAATTGTAAGAACGTTCCATCTTCTTTTTCCTCATGTGATTATAGAAATGATGGGATGGTTTTTGACAATGTATCTTGTGAGAGAAACCTATAAGAGCATCCGTGCTAAGAAAGAGAAGGGTAAAAAGTGGAAAATTCTCAGTAAGCATTACGTGTATATATGGGGCATGATGACATGTGTGTACCTGATGGCAGCTGTATTGGAAGTCATGGAATATGCACATTTATGAAGGGAGTAGTATGTATATTTTTGAGTCAACTGAACGTGGATGGCGTATAAGTAGGAGAAATCGTATATGGATAATAACGATGGTGTCCTTCATGCTATTTTTGCGTATGCAATGGTAGCGCGTCAGTATTTGGTTCATAATCCTATTCCTGAAGAGCTTATGGAAGGAATGGAGCATTCTCATGTAGGGCAATTACTGATGGAATTTATGATTGCAGCTTTTTCTTTTGTGGCTTTTGTGCTTCAGTCCGTCATATTTATGTTTGTTGTGAGAGTTATTGATAAAAACGATGCACCACTTCCCTTTACTTATTCATTCATATCCTTAC
>JAGBKC010000031.1 GCA_017934115.1 Actinomycetaceae bacterium
AAAAAAAAAACAAGGGCAAATAAGCATATCAGAGCTATAAAAATCGCCCCTCCACATAAAATAACGGGGTACAACAGAGCCGTCTGCGGGAATCGAACCCGCGACCTATTCATTACGAGTGAATCGCTCTACCGACTGAGCTAAGACGGCGTAAAGTTAAACTTCACTGAAAAAATACTTTACACGCCCACATGCGCATTATCAAGAGAATACACACGACACCACATGAAAGAACATCACATTTCACGCGCATGTATTCTCTCTACTTTTACCAATGTCTTTTAACTATCAACTTTACACGTAACATCTCCATCAGGAACTTTATCGCTGATCAAATATTCATTAATCACGCCGTCAACACATGAAGAACCGCGTCCATATGCAGTATGACCTTCTCCGCCCATCCATGACACGAGAATACCGTTTTCTAATTGCTTTGATAAACCAACAGCCCACTGGTACGGAGTAGCAGGGTCATGTTCTGTGCCAACAACCAAAATTGGCGAAGAACCACTTGCATTTGGTACGCGTGGATTTTCTTTAGGTTGATATGCCCATGACGTACAAATATCTGTACCCCCTACAGTTGCCCCAAATGTCAAAGAATTCTTCTCTAATTTGTTGGCCATTTCCAGTGATTTTTCATCAGAAATAGCCACATAATCAGCACAGTTGATAGCCCAAAAAGCCTCATTTGAATTATCAGCATAGCCATTTTCAGTACGCGAATTATATGCATCAGCTAAATATAGCAACACGTCACCGTTTTTCTGCTTCATTGCAGATTCTAAAGCCATAGAAAGAGTGTCATACTGAGAAATATACAAAGGCAAAATAATTCCGTAAATAGCCAGACCTTGAGTTAAAGTACGTCCATCTGTTGTTTTCAGAGGATTATCGGCTAATGAATTCAAAAAATCATGAATTTGTCGTAATTTTTCATCATCATCACCAGTCAAAGGGCATGAACTACCCGAACATTGTTCCACATATTTACGTGCCGCAGTTTCAAACCCCATCATCTGCGCATAGTCTGCCTCTTCACGAGGAACCGTTGTATCAACAGCACCATCGAGAACTAAATGACCTACAAGATGCGGAAACATATCAGCATAACGCGCACCAATCGAAGTACCATAAGATGCACCCAAATAATTCAACTGAGCATCTCCTACTAATTCGCGCATCACATCTAAATCACGAACTGTAGATTCCGTACCCACAAAAGGAAGTAATTCACCAGACTTCTCGGCGCATTTATCTGCAATAGCCTTTGAGGCTTCTTTATCTTTTTTTAGCCCCTCTTCAGTGCGAATATCAAAACTTGTCGCAATAACCTCATCAAGTTCCGAATCTGTTAAGCATGAAACAGGAGTTGACTGACCAACACCTCGAGGATCCCAACCAATAAGGTCATAATTTTTACGGATAGCAGGATCGATAGTGGAAACCAAGCTTGCCGCATACTCCATACCAGAAGCACCCGGCCCGCCAGGATTAACAAAAAGGGATCCTCTCACTTTTTCACGGTCTGTTTGAGTTGATTGGAAACGAACAAGCGAAAGAGTAATGTCTTTTTTCTCTGGTTTTATGTAATCAAGAGGAACAGTGACATTACCACACTGAGCATTTCCGCCGAGATCTTCAGAACAATCAGTCCAATTGATTTTCTGCTCATAATACTTAGCTAATTTAGCAGTATCTGTAGCAGGATAATATTCAGAAGCAACACCGCGAGCAACATCTTTTTTCATTAAATTACTCGATGATGCCGATGAAGAAGCATCTGAACCGACTTTAGAACATCCCATAAGAGCAAAAGATGAAACACTCACAATTGCGAGAAACGAAAGAATTTTTTTACGAAACACCATAAACAAAGCATATCAAAGTCTATGCACCACATTACAGTCAATCAACTAAAAGAAACTAATCAGTAAATAAAAAAAGAACCCCACAAGGAGGTTCTTTTCAAAGAACAATGCACTACTACTTGAGTGTAACAGTTGCGCCTGCACCTTCAAGCTGTTCCTTTGCCTTCTCAGCTGCATCCTTTGCTGCACCTTCAAGAACTGGCTTTGGAGCGCCGTCAACGAGGTCCTTAGCTTCCTTAAGGCCAAGACCTGTAAGAGCGCGAACTTCCTTAATAACAGCAACCTTCTTATCTCCTGCTGCTTCAAGAATGACGTCAAATTCGTCTTTCTCTTCAGCTGCAGCGCCGTCGCCACCTGCTGCTGGAGCTGCAGCTGCAACTGCAACTGGAGCTGCTGCTTCTACGTCAAATTCTTCTTCAAAAGCCTTAACGAAATCGTTGAGTTCAACGAGTGTAAGTTCCTTGAAAGCTGCAATGAGCTCTTCTGTGGAGAGTTTTGCCATGATGGCCATCCTTCCTATGCCTGCTACGCGAGCAGAATTTTTTATTATTTATGCACATAACATGTATGTTATGCAGCTGCTTCTTCCTTCGCGCGCAATGCGTCGATGGTACGGACAGCCTTGACAGCTGGAGCCGTGAAAACATATGCAGCCGAGTAGAGAGCTGCCTTGAGCACGCTTGCCGACTTTGCCAGCAATACTTCGCGAGATTCGAGATCTGCAAGCTTGCCAACTTGTGCGGCATCCAAAACAGATCCTTCGAAATATCCACCCTTGATAACAAGAGCGTCGTTTTCCTTTGAGAAATTACGAAGAGCCTTTGCTACTTCTGAAATCTCACCGGAAACAAAAACCACAGCTGTCGGTCCATGAAGAAGATCATCAAGACCTTCAATACCTGCCTGCTGAGCTGCAATTCTCGCGAGCGTGTTCTTGGCGACCTTATATTCGGCATTGGCCATGATCGAACGGCGAAGCTCTTGGAGCTGGCCGACCGTCAGGCCACGGTACTCTGTAAGAAGTACAGCGTTTGCATTCTCAAATTTCTCTTTGAGATCTGCAATCGTTGCAGTTCTATCGTCCCGTGCCATTGGGCCTCCTTATAATTACGTATATCTACCGCACTCAATAAAAAAACTCCACGCATAGATACGCGGAGCACACACAATAATGCTAACTACAACATACCTACGCGGGCATCTTTACCGAATTTACGTGTATAGAAATACACACCTGCGGTCTTGGGCAGTTCATAGCATACATTGCCGACGGATAAAACTCACACAAAAATGCGATTAGTGAGTAACAACTCATGAACACGAAAATCCCTTCAGAACTATGTATCCCCATCCCAATAAAACAGATAACTGCCACTAAATAATTCAATATCCGCACGCGTTTCTCACAATAAAAAAGGCAGAGAATATGACTCTGCCTTTTAGGAAACATGAACATTAATCTTCAATAACGACGCGCGCCTTATCATTAAGGGGTTTTTCCTTCACGAAAAAGACAACTATCAAAGCAGCTACCATCAAAGGAGCGATCCATAAGAAAACAGGAGCCAGAGCATCGTTATATACACCTTGGATGAGATCAGCAATACCCTGCGGCATATGGAAGGAGGAATCACTCATCAAAGACGGCTGGAAAGTATCAAGCCCAAATTCTCCTTCTTTACCTGCAGCCTTCCATGATTGAGCTGCCTGCAACCAGTTTTGCGGATCCACTGAAGCAGCCCTATCAGCAAAAAGATCCTTCAAACGCGTGGTAAACAAGCTGCCGACAATAGCAGCACCCAGCGTTGCACCAACTTCACGGAAGAAGTTATTGACACCTGTTGAGGTTCCCACTTCTTCAGCGGAAAATTCATTCTGAGCAATCAACACCATGATCTGCTGACCAAAACCAAGGCCAGAACCAATAATAAAGACACCCAGCATCACCACAAGGACAGACGTATCAACTTTCAAAGTACTCAATACAAGCAAACCTATCCCCACAAGAACAGGCGAAACAAGAATAAGCCACTTGAAATGTTCGCGGCGTGATGCGATTTGACCAGAAAAAATAGAGAAAATCATAATACCTGCAACCATTGGAAGAAGCATAAGGCCAGATTTTGTAGCTGAAACTTCATGAACGACTTGTAAATATGTTGGCATATAACCAATCGCACCAAACATGGCAATACCCAAAATAAGAGACGCAGCCGTTACAAGATTGAAATTACGATTAGCAAATAAATACAGTGGCATCAATGGATTTTTCGCATATTTTTCCACAATAAAAAACACAACTGCAACCACAAAAGCACCTGCAAGCAAACCAATAATAAGAGGATCACTCCATGCAAATGGTTCTGTTTGTGATTCCGAAATTGTGCTGCCTGGAAAAGTAATACCAAGAACAAACAAGGTAACCCAAATAACCATCAGCATTGTGCCCAGCACATCAACTGTTTGATTCTCCGATGCAAAGCGCGGCACCTTAAGCCACACGACAAGAGCAACAATCGCAACCAAAGACAATGGAACATTCATCCAGAAAGCCCAGCGCCATGCACCTTCACCAAGATCCGTGAGCCATCCGCCCACCAAAGGGCCAGCAACAGCAGAAATACCAAAAACAGCACCCATTGGCCCCATATATTTTCCACGTTCTTTAGGAGGCACAACATCACCAATAATGGCCTGAGAAAGAATCATCAAACCACCGCCACCAAGGCCCTGAATTACACGTGCAACGATAAGTTGCGCCATGGAATCAGTTAAACCGCCAACAATGGAACCAATCATGAATAAACTAACAGCTAACAAAACAATTGGTTTGCGCCCATAGACGTCACCAACTTTTCCATAAATCGGCATGGTGATCGTGGCAGCAAGAATATACCCTGTAGAAATCCACAGCATATGCGTCACACCACCGAGCTCCCCTACAATGGTAGGCATGGCAGTTGAAAACACCATTTGCCCCAAAGAACTTGCCAACTGCACAATAAGCAATGCAACAAAAATAAGATTTATCTGTTTACGAGGAAGAACAACCATTTCATGCTCTTTTTTTTCCTCATTAGACGCGTGTGTATTCGCCATAGTCTCCCCTCATTCACACATTTTCTCTAGAACGATAAAACAATACTATTTAGGTATATTTTGCATGTACATCATTTCTTTTTAGGCGTAAAGGTATTACGCACATCATAGGGCACACAAAAAATACATATACTATATATAAACGTTTCACATTAAACACACAGCTGTGCCCACATTGCTTCCATCACCAATTGAGGAGCGCAATTACGCGCTAATCGTTCACGTGCGTCAAAAATTATATCAATACGCCTCAAAGCCTCATCTGCAGGGATAAAAGTCGAAATTCGATGGATATCCTCATCAAAATCCACATTAATAAGCCCATCACCAAGGCTCATATGCACAAAAATCACATCTCGATACAGGGCAATCATATCGAGCATGATTCGCTCTAATGCATCGCGTATGCGGCGCGTAGCTTTACGTTTTAACTCTTCTTCAAAATCTTTAACTTGCTTACGCAATACCGCAGGTACACGTTCACCTTCACCTATGCCTAAACTTCGCTTAAAATCGATAAGCTTTTCTTCGTCACTTCCCTCGTTTTTTTCAGCACCTAAACTATTCATACGATCAGCATTTTCTGCATCTTTCAGGGAATTCATAATGAAAGATGACATGAACACCGCATCGCAAATATTGTGCACAGCAAATGATGCACGCAGAATTTTTTGGCGATAGTCCCATGCAAACTTATCGCCAGCTAAGCCTCGTGCCCTGCCAATATGATTGTTTGAAACGCGCGCAACAACATGAGCATGATCTGCGTCAATCTGAAATGAATCGATCAAATGACGAGAAACATCTTCTGTGGAAGGCACCCCTAATTGCACATGACGGCAACGCGAATAAATCGTCGGCAATACATCCTCTGTTGACGGTGTGCATAAAATCCATATTGTACTTTGCGGAGGCTCTTCTATGGCTTTCAGCAACACGTTTGTAGTGCGCTCAGGCATGCGGTCCGCATCTTCGATAATGATGATGCGATATTGAGCAGAACTTGGGCGAATATATGCACGAGATACAACATCACGCACATCTTCGATAGCAATCGATACCCCATCAGTGCGCACATACTCCACATCTGCATGAGTTTCATTCATGACTTGCTGACACTCAGTACACGTTCCACACCCAGGTTCTTCGCCCGTACACACAAGCGAAGCAGCAAAAGCACGAGCGGCGATGGTACGCCCAGACCCAGGCGGACCTGTAAATAACCACGCATGGCCTGATTCCACACCACTTCTCTTATTAAGAGAACTCTGCTTAAGCAGCGCAACAACTTTTTCTTGGCCAATCAGACGATGAAAAACACTCATGCGTTCTCTCGCTTAAGCTGGAAAGAATGGTGTTCAATATAATTTTTCACCTGTGCATATACGTCATGAGCAATGTCACCAATGGAACGCGCAGCATCAATAACATACCATCTCTCTCTATCAACAGATGCCAATTGACGAAAGCCTTCACAAACCTTCTCATGAAAATCTACGCCAGCCAATTCCATACGATCTTTTTCTTCACCTACACGCTCTGCACCAAGTGAAGCAGGAATATCAAGCAAAAAAGTCATATGCGGAAGAAGAGACGATGTTGCCCATAAGGATAAATCACGTACCTCATCAACTGGCAGAGAGCGCCCTGCACTTTGGTAAGCAAGGGAAGAATCAAGATAACGATCAGTAAGAACAATAGTTCCTTCTTCTAAGGCAGGCCGAATAAGCGTATCTACATGATGTGCACGATCTGCAGCGTACAGCAATGCCTCCGCTCGCGCAGAAACATCATCACCATCAAGGAGAAGCGAACGGATTTTTGTACCTAATTCAGTTCCACCAGGTTCACGTGTGCACACAACAGCGTAACCATCATAGCGCAGTGCACTAGCAAGCCGTTCAATTTGCGTACTCTTACCCGCACCGTCACCGCCCTCAAAGGAGATAAACAATCCTTGCATCATGCTACTTTCTACGTATTTTTATTAAGAGGCCGCTTTTTTACGCGTTGTTTTCTTGGCAGTTGCTCGTTTTTTGCGAGGTCGAGCTGGCGCTTTTTCACGTTTTTCAGCCAAAAGGGCATATGCTTTTTCTGCCGTCAACGAATCGACACTTTCATCCTTTGGCAAGGTTACATTCGTTTCTCCATCGGTAATGTACATGCCATAACGACCATCTTTAACAACAACATCTGAGTTCGTAACTGGATCTTTTCCAAGCTCTTTAAGCGGAGCAGCACTTGCGCGCCCGCGCCTTCCCTTTGGCTGCGCATACAACTCTTCACATTCCTCTAAAGTAATGGTGAAAATCTTTTCTTCTTCCTTCAAAGAACGTGTTTCAGGTTTTGGCGCCTTTTCACCTTTAGGTACGTCAAGCAATTCTTTTGTCAAATAAGGCCCAAATCTGCCATTTTGTGCCTTTATTACATACCCATCTGATGTCACCCCCACTTCGCGCGGTTGCGAAAGGAGCATAAGAGCCGCATCGAGAGAGATACTTTCAATATCCATTGTCTTAAAAAGTGAAGCAACGCGGGCTTTTGGCTTGCGCTTTGAAACTTTGCCAGTTTTCGTCAAAAGGACTTCATCTTCACCAATGACTTCCGAAACATAAGGGCCGTAACGGCCAACCTTAGCAAAAATGGTACGCCCTGTTTCCGTGTCAATGCCGAGCACGCGTTCATCAGCCCCCACAGTATCAAGAATCTCATAAGCTTTAGCAATATCTAATTCATCAGGAAGAACATCAACCGGAACAGATGCATGGCGCTTTTCATCACCTTTTTCATCAAGCTCCTGAAGATAAGCCCCATACCTTCCATTACGCAAAATAATATTATTACCTAAATTAATATTATTAGAATAATAGACATCACTTTCAATGAGGGCGTCTACACGTTTTTCAAGGCCAGGTACTTTTCCATCACCATCCCAAAAACGGCGCAAGTATTCAACGCGCCCCTCATTACCTGCCGCAATAAGATCAAGATCTTCTTCCATCTTTGCCGTAAAATCGTAATCAACTAAACGCGGTAAATGCTCTTCTAAGAACCCTGTTACAAAAAAAGCATTCCATGTTGGCACAAGAGCACTACCTTTATGACCAACGTATCCCCGGTTAACAATAGTAGAAATCGTTGAAGCGTACGTTGATGGGCGGCCTATACCAAGTTCTTCCATTTTCTTCACAAGACTTGCTTCCGTATATCGCGCAGGCGGTTTTGTCGTGTGCACTTGTGCCGTAGCGCTGAGCGCTTCTAACACATCACCTTCACTCATATTCAACAAGGCTGCAGCAGAAGTATTTTTTTTCTTCTCCCCTTCAACATTAAACGCATCTTCACCAAGACTTGCTCGTTCACTATTCTGCACATCATCATTAGAATCAGTAGCAGAAACTTCACTTGCAGCAAGCACACCGTAAATACGCCGCCATCCTGGAAATTCTACGATCGTTCCTGATGCTGAAAATTGGGCCGTCTCTACATGAGGAACACCTTCAACAAGAAGTTTCAAAGAAAGAACCTTACCTGTTTCGTCTACCATTTGCGACGCTAAAGTACGTTTATAAATCAATTCATACAAACGATATTGATCGTTACTTAACTGATGACGCACATCTTGAGGACGCTTGAAGTTTTCTCCTGCTGGACGAATAGCCTCGTGAGCTTCTTGAGCTCCTTTTTGCTTATTCGCGTAAATACGTGGTTTCTCAGTAAGATATTTCTCGCCATATGTATCTGCAATATCCTTGCGAGCGCAATCAATTGCTTGCTGCGAAAGAGCAACAGAATCGGTACGCATATAGGTGATGTACCCGTTTTCATAGAGATACTGTGCCAAACGCATGGTATCACGTGAACTCAAATGCAAAACATTGCCTGCAGCTTGCTGAAGCGTGGATGTTGTGAAAGGAGGATAAGGGCGGCGCGTATGTGGTTTACTTTCAACACTTACAACGCGCGCCTTACTTTTTGCAACGTAATTGGCAATATCGCCTGCTATATCTGCCTGCACATGCACACAGTTCTTTTTCGCTAGCACACCTTCATCATTGAAATCTTTACCTGTTGCTACGCGTTCATTACCAACGTGGGTCAATGTAGCATCAAAAATTTCCGTTTCTTTAGCAAAAGATGCCACTACACCTGCATAATCGGCGCTCACAAACTTGATACGCTCACGTTCACGTTCAACAATAAGTCTTGTTGCTGCACTTTGAACACGCCCTGCCGATGTTTTTGGAGCAACTTTTCTCCACAACAGTGGCGATACTTGATATCCCACTAATCGGTCAAGAATACGGCGCGATTCCTGAGCATCTACCATTTTCATATCAACATCACGAGCTGACGTTAAAGAATCCTCAATAGCTTTTTTTGTAATTTCATGAAAAACAAGACGTTTCACCGGCACTTTTGGCTTCAATACTTCCAAAAGATGCCATGCTATCGCTTCACCTTCTCGATCCTCATCGGTTGCTAGTAATAATTCATCAGCATTTTTCAATGCACGTTTCAAATCACTGACAGTTTTCTTCTTACCCGATGAAATGACGTAATATGCCTCAAACTCGTTTTCAACATTGACTGCGAAACGCCCATAAGGCCCCTTCTTCATGTCTTCGGGAAGATCAGAAGGCTGGGCAAGGTCACGTATATGACCTACTGAAGCTAAAACCGTGTAGTCCTTCCCCAAGAATTGTGAAATTGTTCGTGCCTTTGATGGAGACTCCACAATAACGAGTTTCACTCTTCACTCCTTATGTTGCGTGTGTTTAGTAAACACTCTAATGGTTTTCACAAGCATAACGCGGGCTCTTTCCACACATGCATAAAAATACTCTTTCATTTATGCATGATATCAACACAAAGAAAGATAAAGTAACCCGCGCCACATGCGTGTGTTATTCGTTTTCTAACTCCAAATCATTCAGACCCAAGGCATAAAAATAAGGAACCGAAGCTTCTTGGTAAATCTTTTCACCTGCACCTGTTGCCCTATCAACCACAACAGCAACAGCGACAACATTTCCACCTGCTTCACGCACCGCTTCAATGGCCTTTAATGGAGATCCACCTGTCGTTGATGTATCTTCTACAACAACAACATTTTTTCCTAGGATATCTGGCCCTTCGATACGTTTTTTCATCCCATGATCTTTAACTTCTTTTCTCACAACAAAGGAATCAATATCTAACCCGCGCGATGCAGCGGCATGCATAATAGCTCCAGCAACAGGATCAGCACCCATCGTCAAGCCACCAACAGCATCAATATCATCAGAAGAAAAACCATTTTCTTCAAGCATATCGAGCATAACGTGCCCAATCAAAGGCCCTGCTTCGTGATGCAAGGTTGCACGACGCATATCAACGTAATAAGAAGATTTTTTACCTGATGCCAATATAAAATCACCATGGCTCACTGACAGTTCTTTCACTAATTCAATAAGGCGTTCTTTTTGTGAATCATTTTTCATAGCTATAAGAATACGCGAAAAAAACTCCATAATGCCACTGCACGCATTTTATGTGGCGCGTCCCGAACGAGAAGGTCCAGCAATGGAGCGAACTAACCAGCGCGGAGCGATCTTCAACCCTGCACCTATTGTTTTATACAAAATGGTCGGAGTAACAAGAACACGCTCATGACGAACAGCATCCAAAGCTTCTGCAACCACACATTCTGGCGCTGTAAAAGTGAAATTCGCCCATTGAGATGCATCAACACCACTTCGCTGATGAAATTCACTTCGTACCAATCCAGGACACACAGCCACCACACGCACTCCAGTGCTTCTTAATTCTTCAGCGAGGCCTTCAGAAAATGTTTTCACCCATGCTTTATGTGCTGAATATGTTCCTTGCGCAGTAAGTGCTGTCATCGACGATATATTGATGATAGCGCCATGACCGCGTTTTTTCATCTCGCACGCAGCCCGATAACTCAACCGCATTACTGCTTTCACCATCACATTCAAAGCAGCTTCTTCTTTTTCTATATCACCACAGACAAAATCTTGCCCCAAACCAAAACCCGCATTGTTGACCAGCAAACCAATAGGATAGCGTTTACTTGTAAGACATTTTTCTACTTGGGCACACCCCGCATTAGTCGACAAATCAGCTCTACTCACATGTACACGCACGCCATAAGACTTACGTATATCATCAGCTATATCATTGAGTGCATTCTCATTGCGTGCCACGAGAACAAGGTCATTACCTTCCTGCGCAAGACGGTAAGCAAAGGCTTTTCCTATACCAGAACTTGCACCAGTAATAAGAGCGCTCCCCATAACAATGCCTCACTTAAAAAAGATTAAATTCAGAAGAAGAAATTTTAAATCCTTTTCCTGTTTTTTCAGCCCAGCATTCCACATTTCCTTCTTGATCGACACTGCACACAAATCCATTACTTTTCACACTTGTTTCATATGAAACAACTTCACTTGTTGTCACCGTTGATGCACACTGTTGAGAAAGTTTGCCAGCAGAATCCATGCTATAGGTCACCGGCTGGTTTTTACACGTTTGAGATTCATATGAATACGTAAAAATAGTGCACGAAACCGTGGAAGTACCCAATTCGCAACGAATATTTTTCGATGGCACAGAGAAACTTGCTTTTTCGATAGCATCTTCAGGCGCCTCGCGTACATTTGCCCCTACAAATTGCAATGTCTCTGACGTCAATTCTTTGAGATTATCAGGAATAGAAGCACCATTGAGAGTAGTAATCAACGTTTGTGCATAGGTTTCACCGCATTGCTCAACCATGGATGTCATAGAAGTTTTTATGGCTTGACTTTGGGCATCCCATACATTATCTTTTTCTGCCCATACCGTAAGGGCATGATAAATCTTTCCATCCGCTTCCCCCTGGCAGGTTGATGTTGCTGAAAGGGAATCCAACGCCTTGCGAACTTCCGCAAGAGATGCATACGCATCAGCTGGATTATCTGATTCGCTGCTTGCAGATGCAGAAGAAGAAACAGAAGCACTTGCACTCACTGCTTGGCTTGGCAGTTGATTATCCACACCTACTGCTAAATCTTGCGTAACTGTCACCAGGCGGATATAGAACACGATCATCAACACAACAAAAACAAAAACAACGCCTCCTACAAACAGAACGACCGAACGAGGAGAGCGCGAAAAAAAGAAATTATTTTCTCGATCATTATCTAGCATTTTCACCTACCAAGACGCATATACATGTAACTATACACGCTAGAGAAGCGGAAAAAGCAAACAACTTACATTACATTGAACATACATCCACAAGACGCACTAAGCAGGCATCCCAAAAAAGACTTGTTTCATCCACGTATCGATCATCAAATAAACGCGTATGCGAAAGGGTGACGCGAGTGAGATCATCTTTTATTTTGATTGGCTGGGAAAGCGAAAGAGAAAGGCGTGAAAAGTCTGAAAGAATAAATACTACTTTCTTCTCTTTAACGCGCTGAAATTCACGAAGTTCACAATCAAGCCAATTTCGACGCATTTCTTCATCGTCAATATATGACCATACAGTTATGAGAGGGGCAGCAATTGTTTTAACGCGGCGTATCGTAATATTTTTAGGCACCCGCACATCCGCATGCTGTTGCCCATACGCATGAGCAACAGCTTCTACCCAATATGTATTCGATACATCCTTACCTTTAAGCCAACGAACAAGGCGACTTTTACCCCATAGTTGCGCACCAGCTTCATCAAGCAATTCAAACCACTGCGCATAATTTCTGCCAGTTATTTCATATAACTGTTCATCATCAACAAGTTGTTTTCTTCCTTCATGGTGATACTGAAACACATTTGTTATACCAGGTGCTACCATATGTTCCATCTTTCTTCCTTCCCCATTAAAGGATCACAACAGAGTCTATTATAGAAAAGCAACAAGACACATTCTTAGGACCAAAACCCACAACCATCAAGAAAACGGTACATATACCGTTGTTATGAAAAATTTATTTTTGATATTTTTCTTAAAACGAGACAAAAGGAACATCATGCCCTTCCCCCCTATAACCTGCTCACATGCGAACATGTGCACATTACACACGTCACAGCACTATAGAACAGATGGCACACATAGAAACACACAAGTCAAATCAGAAGAAAAACAAGCCACAGATGTGAGACACATAAGTACACGAATGCGTTACATAAACTATATGCGTCTCACATAACGCGAACGAGACGTCTTAAAATTACTCTGCACAGGTTTCAGCAATAAAGAAATAGCTGAACAACTCATATTAGAACCTTCCACCATCAAAACACACATCGCATCATGTCGCAAAAAATTAGGAGCACTTAACAGAACACATCTAGCAGTTCAAGCAATTCGCCTCGGCATCATCACATAAATAAGTAAAAAATGTGTCGCTAAAATAGACATTCATTTTTCTCGCGATAGAATAACAAAAAAACACATCGATCGTGAGGGCCAGTATGCCAAAAATCAATGCACCTACCGTACGCGAACATCACGAAAACATCAAGAAAGCCCTTGTAAAAGCAACAGAAGAAATTTTACGAAACGAAGGCCCCTACGCACTATCTGCCGCTCGTGTAGCCAAAGAAGCAGGAATCGCACGCAATTCTATTTACCGATATGTCGAATCAGTCGATGACCTCAAAATGCTCGTGATGGAAGATTTCATCCCCCAGTGGCACGAAAAGATTTTTTCCTCTATCAATACCCATGATGATCCAGCTAAACGCCTTATTTCTTTTGCTATTGCAACAATCGAAGAAACGCATAACAATTCCCACACGTGGTTGATGAATATCATGCGCACTCACACAGGAAAAACTGAAAAGAAAAAAGAAGAATCTTCGCGTAGAAAAATAGCGCATTCGCATGTTTCAGACATTCACAAAACTATTGAAAACTTCATCACACAACAATTTATCGCTATGGGCGCAGAGCATCCACACATTTGGAGCAGCTTTGTTAAAAGCCTGATGTTTGACTCCTTCAAACAAGAAGAAATGGGGATGCCGCACACTATTATTTCTGCCGAATTAGAAAAGGCGATAACAGCACTCACCAATCAGGCACGTACCATCCCTGAAGGGAAAGTACTTCCACTATAACCCCGCATTACGCGCGCGCAGATCGTGCCTTTTGAAAATCTCCATAAGCATCGCGAAGTGCTTTTCCATAAGTATTCACCAAAGTGCGCGCATCACCTGCAGCATCTTTGACGATCATGATCCCCATTTTATCGATAGAATGAGCGATTCCAGGCCCCATATGATGACACACAACAATATCGACAGCATTTTCTTTTAAGAATTTAATAATGCGCCCATGATGAGTGCCTGGCTCGCCAGAATCATGCAGTTCATCCCACCGAACAGCCGTCACTTCCCAACCAACAAGCTTATCAGTATCAGCGTCTGTTTCAGCAATAGCAAGGAAATGAGCACGCCCCCAACGAGAGTCAATATCGCCATGATCAGTAACAGGTAAAGCAATATACATACTGCCATCATACACACAAAAGAAATAAAAAAAATGAGAGACCCAAAGGCCTCTCATTTACTAAATGGGCGTGAATCATCACGAGAACGAAACACCTAAAACAACTGGAGCTAGGAAGTAAACAAATATCGATATAAGTACAACGCCAATGAGATTCAGCCACAAACCAGCCTTCACCATCGACTTGATATCTATACACCCTGAGCCATAGGCAATTGCATTCGGCGGCGTTGCTACCGGAAGCATAAACGCACATGTGGCAGCCAAGGCAACCGGAATAGCTAAAGCACCAGGGCTCATGCCCATACCTGTACTAATAGCAGCCACCAACGGAACAAAGGTTGCAGCAGTAGCAGTATTCGAAGTAACTTCTGTTAAGAAGATGATAAGCAAAGCAAAGAGAGCGATCATCAAAATTGGCGCAATGCCATCAAGAGCCTTCGATTTATCACCAATCCACAAGCTGAAACCTGAGGATTTGAAGGCGTCTGACAAAGCGAAACCACCACCAAAGAGCAAGAGAACATCCCATGGCACTTCCTTTGCTGTCTTCCAATCAAGAATCTTAATACCGGTAAATGGCTTAGCAGGAACAATGAAGAGAACAAGAGCTAAGATCATTGCAATTGCTTCATCAGAGAATAAGGATACAACATCATAAAGTGCTTTATATTGTTCCTTATTTGGCTCAATAATAGTTTTGACGGTTGGAAGAATGATCCATGCAAGCGCCGCAAGAACGAAAATAACAGCCACTGTCTTTTCTTGAGCGCTCATCTTGCCCATCTTGTCAAGTTCTTTACGGATAAGTTCTTTTCCACCTGGAATATCATCAATTTCCGGCTTATAGAAAACATTGACGATAAGCCACCAAGCAATAAGCAAGAATACCCACGCAAGAGGTGTTGCAAACAACATCCATGTAGCAAAGTCAAGAGAATCAGTCGTAGATGCCAATTCCTTCTTCAACGTTGCATTCGGTGGAGTTCCAATCAATGTGGAAAGCGAAGCAATAGATGCAGAATAAGCAATACCTAACATCAATGCTGTGCCGAAGTTAGATTTCTTCTTTGTGTCGCCCGTACCAATATCTTTCGTTTCTCCAACAACACTCCCCACAAGAGCAAGAATCGAAATACCGATAGGTAACATCATCACAGCTGTTGCCGTATTTGATACCCACATAGAGAGGAAGCCAGTTGCGATCATGAAGCCCAAAACAAGCATCTTTGGTTTAGTTCCAACCATAAGCACAATACGCAAAGCAATACGACGCTGCAAGTTCCATCTCTGCATAGCAAGCGCCAAGAAGAAACCGCCCATAAACAAGAAGATCGTTCCCGTGCCATAACTCTTACCTACCGCACCGACAGATGAAGAAACACCAAGCAACGGGAAAGCAATGAGTGGAATAAGAGCAGTTGCAGCCAATGGAATTGCTTCGCTCATCCACCAAATAGCCATCAAAACGGCAATTGCTGCAACAGCAGCCATTGTTTTTTGAGCAGAATCTACACCTTTATCGGTCAATTGCTTACCAGTTTTTCCAACAAGATTATTCTTCGCTAAATCGATCGTTTTGAAATCTTTGGTGATCTCTTTTACATCTTTATCGTAAAGTTTGATCGGATTACCATCAGAATCCTTTGTAACAAGCTGTTCTTTACCATCAACTTTTTCTACCAAATAATTCGAGCATTTACCGCCACTTGCACTATCGGTAATAAAAAGTTGATTACCATTGGCATCATAGACATCTCCGCCTGTTTTCTTATCGATACACGGAAGACGTGAACCACCAGTTTTTTCTTTTACTTCATCAGCGGTCTCAATACGGATATCTGCAGCTTTTGCAATGAGTTTATCACCACTGCCCGTAATATCTTTTGTGCATTTTCCATTCTTATCGGATGCCACAACGTATTTTTCACCATTTTTAATGGGATCACCTGTTGTTTTATCAACGCAATAAAGAATAGAGGGAGCCTTAGCAACAATGGCGCCATTAGATTCTTTCACATCAGGAATGCTTAAACTAGTTGTGCCGCCATTGGCGGTTTTCGCTAAATCTTTATTGAGTTCCGCTTGTAAAGAATCACTTAAGGTTGCATTAGCCATTAAAAAGTAGACAAGCAAAGAAGCAAGAATACCTACTGTTAGTCCAATAAAAGACTTATATGTACGTTTTTTAGGTTCAGGAACATCGCGTGTTCCTTCTGCAATATTAGTGCTCTCATGAATAATGGGAGTACTCATACAGACCCCTTCCATTGAAATAGAAACAATTCGTCAACGAAGTTCACCCAAGAATCTTCGCGCGATGTTAGCTAGAATACATGACACTTGTTACTTTTGTATTAATTTTTTAAAAGAAAATAATTCATGCATAACAAAAAGAAGGGGAGTCTAGTTATTTTTTATTTATATATTTTTCTATTTTGACTAGCATTTACTAAATTCATGAGCATAAGTCGCAATCTGTTCAGCTATTCTCATTAAAGACCGAGAAGACATCGAATGTAATGGAGAACACGTGCGTATAAACACATTGTCACCAGAATCTACAACAATATCCCCCGTTATTGTTTTTTCCATTTTTTGCGCAAGACGCGCAATATTTTCCTGCGATGGCCCACCAGAAACAGGCGAAGAAATAAAAATGAGTTCACCCATGTCATCAAGAGATGCACACTGAAAAATAACATCTTGATGTGTGCGTTCACGACGCCATTTATGCGTCACAATATACGAACCACCTTCTTTTCGTGCGCCAGCATAACCAGCTAAATAATCTGTCACTTCCTCCCATGAAGAATAATGAGGAATTTCTTTTTTCTTTTTAAATAACATGACGTTACTCGCTCTCAGAAACATTTATTTTTATTAAATTCTGCGCATCAAATTTTTTATCATCGCATAACTGCGAAGCAACACGTGCTACAAGAGAAATAAAATTTTTCATTATCGGCGCATCGCAATGACATAAAGGCATTGAATGATGCACATGCGCACCACCATCAAGAATACGCAAGCCCCCACAAGGCATCGTATCGAGTTCGCGGGCAATATCTACAAGAGATGAAGTGCCCGAAAGAGGGCTTGCAATATGCACAACTTCCCAGTCATCACCCGATGTAGAAACTCCACGCCACACCATCACGGGCTGCAATGAATCATTATCAAGCACAATATTCATCCGCAAATGTTTGTCTGATCGTTCAATAACTGCCTCATCTTCTGAAAAGTCATTACTAAGTTGCCTCCATGTATATGAATGAGGAGAAAAATCTTCAGTCATTAGCGCCCTTTATACGAAACTCTGCTTCGATTTCCACACTGCTATTAAGAGGTAAAACCGCAACACCTACGGCACTGCGAGCATGGGAATCTTCAAAAATTGCGCCAAGAATCTCAGATGCACCATTAACAACAGCAGGCTGTGCATAAAAATCAGGAAGCGACGAAACAAAACCAACAACCTTCACACATCCTTCAAGTTTATCAACACCACCCACCAAAGATGCTGCAGCAGCAACACAATTAAGAGCAGCTATTTTAGCAGCCTCTTTTGCCTGTTCAGCAGATGCACCACCGTCACCAACAGCGCCTTCCATTATCAAAGAGCCATCCACAAAAGGCAATTGCCCCGATGTGCGCACCACACCTCTATCAATAACGGCTGGAACATAAGCAGCAACAGGAGCTGCAACTTCTGGTAATTCAATACCTAATTTTTTTAAGTTTTCAGATGGAAGTGCCATAGTAACCTCTCATATATAACATATAGACGCACACCATCATACTCTAGAAAAGCAAAGATGAAGCATGCACCGCTACATGCGAAGATCATTACTCAAAAATATAAAAAGGTATATTCATAAAAATAAATAAGAATAAATGCACCAAAAATCTAAAGAAAACCGTAAATATAATTATAGCTAGGTGGGGTAATCCAGCCACCTAGCTACAGCGCGCTCGAAGGGATTCGAACCCCCAACCTTCTGATCCGTAGTCAGATGCTCTATCCGTTGAGCCACGAGCGCTTAACTAAAAGGACTTAAATATTATGCACCGCAAAAAGGGGATGCGCATGCAATATATTCGTGTTTCCTATCACGCTTGTTGTGGATTTACTTCCACCACGCCGTCATCAAAAAACCCACAACCATAACACCGAGACCAGCAAAAAGATTATAGTTTCCATTAGAGACATGCGGAATCGGATATGCACCGCCACTGATGTAAGCAACAACAACCCACACAAGGCCAATCACCATTAACGTTACAAACAAAGGCGCATACCAACGAGGAGAATGCTTAACTTTCGGCTTATCGTCCAAAATATCGAGCAATGAAGGATTTTCCGCCTCTGCTGCACGTTCTTCGTTATATTTTTTTGCACCTTTTGGCGATGAAGATACAACCTTCTTCTTTTCTTCCTTACGTTTTGAAGATTCAGGCATACTAACCCCTCCCTTAAGTATTCTCACACACTAGATTACAGCGAAAAAAGTCAAAGAAATATATATGCATATGAACGTGTCTAAAATCGCGATATTGAACGTGGTAATATATCTCGTATCATAAAAATTGGAAACCATGATGCAGACAACGTGGAGGTAGACATGGAAATACACGATACAATCGCAATACCGCCTCGTCCTCCTAGCAATTTACCACCACTTCCACCTGAAGATTTACGCAGTGGATATGCAGAAAAAAAGAATCAAAAAGTTCCCGTATGGGCACAAGTTGTTGGTATCATAGGCGAACTTTTCATTACTGCCGGCATTCTCATCGGTGCATACATCGCATGGCAGTTATGGATCAGCGGATGGGAAACTGACAGCATCAACAATAACGCTGTGGCCAGTGCATCACAAGAATGGCAACAATCTCCTCAAAAAATTGGTACGCCTCGGTATGATGATCCGCCTGAATTTGAACACATCACACAACTAGGAGCAACCTTAGGCATCATTCATATACCCGCATTTGGATCTGAATGGGAATATGCTATCTGGCAAGGCGCAAATAAAGAAGCCATCCTCGACAAAGGAGCATTCGGTCACTACAAAGACACCGCATACCCCGGTGAAATAGGCAACTTCGCCATGGCTGCACACCGTAATACCTATGGTGCACCTATGCATTATGTTGAAAACCTCAAAGTAGGAGACGACATCATCATTGAAACAAAAGATGCGTATCTGGTCTATAAAATCGAACCTCAACCATATGTCGTTAAACCAACACAAGGCGAAGTTATCTGGCCCGTGCCAGGCAATCAAAACGCTGAACCAACCGAACGCTTACTGACCATCACCACCTGCCATCCTTATATAGGCATTCAGATCGAACGCATGATCACCCATGCCAAGCTTGACCACTGGGTTGACCGCAACGATGGCATTCCCGAAGAAATGTTTAACAAGAATCAATAACTACCAAAGAAACACATGTATAAAGCATTTTTTAATCACTTGCCCGGACCTTTTTGGTTACGCATCATCCTTATGATTATTTTGACTCTATGCCTTGCAGCTTTTCTCTTTGAAGTCGCATTCCCCCTTATAGGAGAAATAATGCCCAATACAGAATCGACGGTGGACGCATGACCCATATCCTCGTTATCGACAATTACGATTCCTTTGTTTACACGATCGTGGATTATCTGCGTCTTTTAGGCGCTCAAACAACAGTTGTTCGCAACGATGCCGTGAAAGTTGAAGAAGCTGCATCATTTGACGGTGTGCTTATTTCTCCAGGACCTGGAACTCCATCAGAAGCTGGAATATCAGAAGAAATGATACGCTACTGCGCTGCTCATTCAATTCCTTTGCTCGGTGTGTGTTTAGGACATCAGGCATTAGCAGAGATTTATGGCGCTGATGTCAGACACGCCCCTGAGCTCATGCACGGTAAAACATCAAGCATCACTCATACTTCTCAAGGAATTTTCGATGGACTTCCCTCTCCATTAACAGTTACACGTTACCATTCATTAGCTGTAGCGCCTCCAAGTGTTGACGAAAAAACATTAAGCATTACGTCATATACCAGCAATGGAATCATTATGGCCATCGAGCATAATGAATTACCGCTATGGGGCGTTCAGTTTCATCCTGAATCAATTATGACTGAAGGTGGGCACCGCATGCTTGCCAATTGGCTTCGTTTATGTGGAAGCAAAGAAGCCATTGAACTCTCAATCGGCAAAACTCCCCTCATGAGTTCATCTGCCACATAAAGATTGAACTGTTCATTCACACACAATAAACAGAAGGCATAATATTCAAATAAAATGGGCGCTCACCCCTTAAGGATGCGCACCCATCAACATATTTGTATGAAGCTAATTAACGCTCAATATCCCCACGTATGAAAGCTTCAACAGATGCGCGAGCTTCTTCGTCGCTGCGCTGTTCCATTGGCGACTTCATGAAGTAGGAAGACGCCGAAAGAAGTTCGCCACCAATACCGCGATCAAGAGCAATCTTTGCAGCGCGAACAGCATCAATAATAATGCCAGCAGAATTAGGAGAATCCCACACTTCAAGCTTATACTCTAAGGAAACAGGCGCATCACCAAAGTTACGCCCCTCAAGACGAACGAAAGCCCATTTACGGTCATCTAACCACGAAACATAATCGGATGGACCGATATGAACGTCATTATCATCAAGTCGATGGCGCAAATTGGACTGAACAGCATTTGTCTTAGAAATTTTCTTCGACTCAAGACGTTCACGTTCAAGCATATTTTTGAAATCCATGTTTCCACCAACATTTAATTGGTAGGTACGATCAAGTGCTACACCACGATCTTCAAAAAGCTTTGCAATAACGCGATGTGTGATCGTTGCACCAATCTGGCTCTTGATGTCGTCGCCAACAATTGGCACCCCAGCTTCTTCGAATTTATCAGACCATTCTTTTGTTGAACCGATAAAAACAGGCATCGCATTCACAAATGCACATCGCGCATCAATAGCGCACTGAGCATAGAACTTAGCAGCTTTTTCTGAACCCACAGGAAGATAAGAAACCAAAACATCAACCTGTTTATCCTTCAATACCTGAACAACATCAACAGGTTCTTCAGTAGATTCTTCAACAGTTTCTTTGTAATACTTGCCCAAACCATCAAGCGTGTGGCCACGTTCAACGCGCGCACCCGTGGCAGGAACATCAGAAAGTTTAATCGTATTATTTTCTGAAGCAAAAATGGCTTCGGCAATATCGATTCCTACTTTTTTCGCATCGACATCGAATGCAGTCACGAATTCAAGATCCGATACATGATAATCACCAAATTGAACGTGCATAAGGCCGGGAACTGTAGAAGAAGGGTCAGCGTCTTTATAGTATTCAACACCTTGCACAAGCGAGGCTGCACAATTACCTACCCCCACTATTGCCACACGAATCTTAGCCACTTGCTTTCTCCTTATATATTTAAGAGGAATTAACACTCAAACAATGTGAGTCTATTCTAAAAGTCCCTATAATTCCTTAAAAACTATATGTGTTCTTTTGCGCTTATAGGGAAATACCATATCATCCACATCGGTATATTCCCTTGATATCAACATAATAACCGTAGGAATGTGCACATCCGGTACATAGCAAACTATTTTTCTGGTAGTTTTACCCCTAACGGACATAAGGAGAATATATGTCAGGAAACGACGCAGTACCACAGGAAGCAGCTACACATGTCACATCGGCCCCTCCTAAAAAGCTACGCGTTTCAACAAAAGCCATGCCAACAGGCACAAACGTTCTCATGATCCTTGCTCTTGCCACTATTGCAGGCGCAGGGCTCTACCAAATACGAGGCTTATTTGCACCTGCATTTTTTGCCCTTACTCTCGTTCTCACCGTGCGCCCCGTACACCGCTACCTTTTGCGCCACAGAATGCCCGGCTGGTTTTCTGCACTCACAACGATTTTTCTCATTATTTTTATCGTTGTCGGCATCCTCGGAGCAACGTCCGCGTCTTTTGCTTCACTTCCAGGTGTTTTACAAAGTTATTCATATAAATTTGAAGCGCTGATGAATGATGTTTTTCAATTTATGGCAGATAAGGGAATTTCCACGCACGACCTGCGCGAACAGGTGATGTCAAATTTCTCTGCATCTACTGTTCTTTCAACTCTCAGTTCCCTTATTGACCAGATGAGCTCCGCTTTATCTATTCTTTTCGTTATTGTTCTTGCTATTTTCTTCGTTACGATAGATACTCTTCAGATTTCTTCACGTAGCAATATCGTCAAAGAACATGATGAGAGTTTTTTTGATGCTCTTTCCTCCTTCGAAAACCGTGTGCGCCAATACTGGTTCGTTTCTTCTCTTTTTGGAGCTATTGTTGCTATATTTGACGGCATAGCACTCTATATCCTTGATGTTCCAATGCCAATGGCATGGGCACTCCTCGCCTTTGTTACTAACTATATTCCTAATATCGGTTTTATTATCGGCCTTATTCCACCTGCACTTTTAGGACTCGTTGATTCTGGATGGATAACAGCTGTATGGATCATCGTCATTTACAGTGCGCTTAATTCCATCATCCAAGGTGTGATCCAGCCAAAAATTACCGGTGATACAGTTGGTCTTTCAGCAACAACAACCTTCATTTCTCTTCTCTTCTGGGCTATCGTTATTGGCCCGATGGGAACGATTCTCGCTGTCCCCCTCACCCTTTTTGCAAAAGCGATCCTTGTAGATTCCAGTCCACAAACTCGCTGGATAGAAGCATTCTTAGTACCTGAAAGCGAAGCAATGCGCAAAAAAGCTGACGGCTACTATAACGAAACCGAGCCAACTGCCGATACTTTCATCGATTTTGCCACTCAAATTGAAACACAAAGAACACAGACTGAAGGGCTTTCATGGGTGAAAAAAATCCGTGAACGCATCCATGAAACACGAACGAATGCACAAGAACCACAAGAGTCACAAGCAAAAAATACAGAGAACAACATAAGAAAAACAGGAGGAGAACATGAACACGAATAACTCCTCGTCTACGCCTCATTCATCTGGCCACCAAGGTTTCCCTAAGCTCAATTCTATTTACAATTCAGGGGCACACAACAAAAACTCTCTACCATCATCTCGTACATCATCAAACCATACATCTCATAGCTCTTCGCATGGCGACCCACTAATGAATAACCTACGAAACGCCTATTCTGCTAAAAATTCTCATGGAAAATCATCACGAAAGCCTCCTTCTTCATCGCGTAAGAAAACTACGACAAGTGCAAAAACTACGCACAAAAAAACTTCTGCATCACCAACGCACAAAAGAAATAACACAAAACCGAACGCAAAAACTAAAAAGAAAAAACGTCGTTTTAACTATCCACGTCAAGGATTGGGGCCAATTCGTCGCTGGCTTCCAAGCTGGAGATTTATTTTCGGCACCATATTTGCTGGTATTGCTGCTATTTTTAGTATGCTTGGTGTTCTCTATTATTCATTGGATATTCCAGATCCAGATGCTATCGCTTTAGCACAAAAAACTACTGTTTATTATTCTGATGGAACAAAAGAAATAGGAAATATTGGTGATTTTGACCGTCATTCTGTTGAACTGGAAAATATATCCATTCATGCCCAACATGCTGTTATATCATCAGAAGATCGAACATTTTATAGCAACAACGGCATTGATCTTAAAGGCATTGCACGCGCTGCCTACAACAATATTCGTGGAAACGCACGTCAAGGAGCTTCCACACTCACCCAGCAGTACGTAGAACGATACTATCTTGGGCAAACCACCTCTTACACAGGCAAATTGAAAGAAGCTCTTCTTGCCCTTAAAATCGACCGTAATCAATCTAAAGAGAAAACCCTTGAAGATTATCTGAATACCATTTACTTTGGACGTGGAGCCTACGGCATTGAATCTGCTGCACAAAAGTATTTTGGCCATAGCGCAAAAGATCTTACCATCAGCGAATCTGCCATGATTGCAGGTATTATCCCTGCACCAAGCACATGGGATCCAGCTAAAAATCCTGAAAAAGCTCTGCAGCGCTACCAGCGCACACTTGCCCTCATGGCGCAAGAGGGCTACATTACCCAACAAGAGGCAGATAGCCTGAAAGATACACCACCAGAAACTCAAGAATGGCAATCTTCGTCAAACCTTAAAGGCACAGATGGATACATTCTTGCCACCGTTAAGCAAGAACTCATTAACTCTGGCAAATTCACTGAAGATACCATCAACCAAGGTGGATACAAAATTATCACCTCCATCGACCCTGATCTTCAGCAAAAAGCGGTAGACGCCGTCAACAATCTTCCCGATTCACGCCCCGAAGGCAACCAAGTGGGCCTTGTGAGTGAAGATCCAAAAACAGGTGAAGTGAAAGCACTCTACGGAGGTGCCGATTATTCACAACGGCAACGCAGCACAGCTACTCAAGACCGCGCACAAGCAGGCTCAACTTTCAAAGTCTTCACCCTTGCTGCAGCTCTTGAACAAAATATTTCTCTCAAAAGTACATATTCTGGCAAAGCTTCCATCACCATTGAAGGTGAAACGATTTCAAATTCTGGAAACGTCAATTATGGTCAGGTCTCTCTCTTAACTGCAACAAAGTATTCCATCAACACAGCTTATGTTGCCCTTAACCAAAAAATTGGCCCCGCAAGCACGAAAGCGGCCGCAATTAGTGCAGGTATTCCAGAAAACGCCCCTGGCCTTGAAAACAATGTTGGTAATACTCTTGGATCAGCATCAGTGACAGCCTACGAAATGGCAGGTGCATATTCCATCTTTGCTAATAATGGTGAAAAAAAGCAAATACATATCGTTCGCTCAGTCACTGATCATCAAGGTGACACTATTTATTCAGGACAATCTGCTGGCGAGCGCGTCTTTTCAGAAAAAACAGCGCAGACCGTTAATTACGCATTACAAAGCGTCACACAAAAAGGCGGTTCTGGAGAAAACGCTCAAAAATTGGGGCGAACTGTTGCCGGTAAAACAGGTACATCATCTGGACCATGGTCTGCATGGTTCTGCGGATACACCCCTAGCTTAGTGACCGTCGTCAATATGTATCAAATTGGCCCCAGAGGTGAAGAACAAGTTATTACATCGTTCGGCAAGTACAAAAACGAACCTATTTACGGCGGCACATACCCAACTGACATCTGGCTTGATTTCATGAGCGAAGCTGTAAAAAAATATGATGACGAAAAGTTCGCCTCTAACCTCATCACACAAGAAAATAAATCAAGTAACGGAAGCGGCAAAAAAACCTCACAACCTAGCGCATCTGCATCTACACAAACAGATGGCAACACCCCTCAAACCACAACAGATGACGATAAAAAAGAGGATACTGTAGACACAACACCTCACAACCCAGCTAATCCACCCAACAACAATAACGATGTTGCCGACAATACTGATAACAATAATAACTTGCCTGATACTGGCACTAATGGAAGGCGTCCAGATGCAGGAACACGTCCAGACAATATGATGCCCTACTAAAATTCACACAAAAATATGGCCCTTATAAAACGCAAAAAAACAATGCCATACAAGAAAATCACAATCATATGTCTTGTGATTTTAAGGGGCGACATAAAATTTGCACTAACTAGCGGGCAAAAACTTTTCGCGCTGCGTTGTACATAAAATAACGCATAGGACGCACAGGTTTTTCCCAAGCGCCCACATATGTTACGCGTTGACCACCAAAACTTTTCTTGAACCGCGTAAAGCCCATCCACGGATGATCACTAGGTGCATCTTCAGGGGCAATACCGTAAAAATCGAAATATTTTAATCCACGCTGTGATGCATCAATCATCATCTGCACCAACAAAGCAACATTAGCGCGTTTATTTTTCCATGCATAGTCACTACCAGCATGTGCATAGTACATCGTATCTTTATTAATATATGCCAAAGATGCCGCAATGACAGTTGGCTCAATAGGTTCATCATCCACCGATGTAGTTGTTCGCGCATAATACAAACGTGCAGCATGCAAAGGAAATAAAATTTTTACCTGCTCAGCTATATATTCCGCTTCACGTAAATGCACGTCATTGCGCGTAGCAACAAGTGCCATCAAATCTGTCAGGTAATGAATATCCGCAGGGTCTTCACTGGAAATAATCTCTATATTCTTTTTTCCCGCCTGTTTATATGAGCGACGATTATCGTTTTTCATATTCGCTAAAATTTCATCTTTACCGCATGAAATATCAGCGATCCATGTATCTTCAGGCTGCACATGGTGCACTTTTGAATAACCATGCTGTTCAAGTAAAGCAGCAAGCGTTTCACGTGAAAAACCTGCAGAAGATGAAGGCTCAATACGCACAAAAACATCACCAGCATCACGAGCTGCCTTTTCTAAAAGCACGAGCCCTTTTTTAAATTCGTCTTCAGTTTGCGCCGATGGACCATAAGGGACATACAAGCGCCCCGTTTTTCCCATACCCTTTTCATGAACACCTAAAGCATGAAAACCATCAAAATTCAGGTTCTCCGTGCGCAACCCTTGCGATTCTTGAAAAGCTTTCCAAGCAGAGGATTGCAAAAAATGTTGATGTACCACGGTTCACCCTTCCTTTACGCCATTTTATAAAATATCCTATCAAGACTCACGCCCACATCTAAGCAGATGGTCCTCGTAGAAATTCACAACATTAACGCCTTCTACATAAACATACCCCGAATAAACACCTTCACACACCCATCTTTCACTATACTTTCAGATTACATACAGAAAACTAGCGTTTACTTACCATTATGGCATTTTCACCTGCAACCAATATCAATAACACCAATACAACTCTTCTTGTTGTTGATGATGAAACATCAATTCGTGAACTTCTTAAAGCGTCTCTCAAATTCGCCGGTTTTCACGTCATCACCGCGAAAGATGCAACAGAAGCCCTTGAAAAGGCTGAAAATTCCTACATCGATTTAGCATTACTTGACATCATGCTTCCTGATAAAAACGGTTTTGAATTGCTCCAAGACCTTCGCGTACGACACCCAGAACTTCCTGCTATTTTCTTAACAGCACGCGACGATGTCGATGACCGTGTACAAGGCCTTACTGTTGGCGGCGACGATTACATCACCAAGCCCTTTTCCCTCGAAGAAGTCGTAGCTCGCATACAGGCAGTTTTACGCAGATGCGCCCCCCACCTTTCCTCGTCCTCCATCGTCACCTACCACGATATTGAACTCAATGAAGACACCTATGAAGTAACGCGAGCCGGCCGCCATGTTGAACTGTCTCCAACCGAATTCAAGCTTCTTCACTACCTCATGATGAATGCCGAACGCGTGGTGTCAAAAATGCAAATCATCGACCATGTATGGGAATATGGATGGGATGGAGAAATCGCCATCGTTGAATCCTATATTTCATATTTACGACGTAAAATCGATTCTCCAGAAAATCTAGGAATAACAGATAAGGAAGAAGCTAAAAAAATCATTCCTCTTATTCACACAAAACGAGGAATCGGCTATGTTTTGCGAGCGCAAAAATAGAAAGTAACATGTCATGGAATCATCACACGAAATTGTGCCATCTTCGCTGTCTCAGAAAAGCGATAATACCACACAAAGAACTCCAAACGCGCAGACACATTCACACACAACAAACACGCATACACCCTCTTCAGGCACACAGCAATCATCACACCCACAAGAAGAAGTTCCTGTTGTACTACCTGCACAACAACGCCCCCTTTTACGCAACACACTTTCGTTCAAACTCGTGATGATTTTCTTAGCGCTTCTTAGCATTTCAACTATCACCTCCAGCATCATCACCGTTACACTTCTCCACAATTTCCTTATGTCTGATGTTGATGAAGAGCTAGCAACCAGCGGCAAAACTGTTGCTCATAACGCACTGAACAGCATATATGGCCGCGGTTCCATGCAATCCGATGGTATGGGCATATCCGATTACTACATTTACATCAGCCTTGACACTGACCGCGACGGCTTAGATGACCAAACATATGTACATAACTCCTCATCTTCCGAAAAACAATTCGGTACACCTGTTAATCCAGAAGAATTAGCTCAACACACTTCAAATGAGCCTCAGACTGTACAAGGAACAGATAAAACAAAATGGCGCGTTATCATCAGTAGCATCAGCGACCCAAGCACCAAAAGTATTGTTGGCCATATCGTTATAGCAAAACCACTTGATCATGTACAAAATGCTCAATCTCGGCTCACTATCGCAGCTATCTTTATCGACCTTGCCATTATTGCTATCGGCGCCGCACTCATTTCTCTTCTTGTCTCACGTTCTCTGCGCAACTTACGCGCCATCGAAGAAGTAACACACGCAGTTGCAGGGGGAGATTTACAAAGGCGTGTCCACATTTCTAGCGGGACTCAAACTGAGGCAGGAATGCTTGCTCAATCAATGAATGTCATGCTTAATCGCATTGAAGAGTCTTTTGCGCGCACTCAGGAATCAGAAAATCGCATGCGTCGATTTATTTCAGATGCCTCCCATGAATTACGCACTCCTCTTGCCACCGTTCAAGGTTATTCCGAACTTTACCGACTTGGAGGAGTAAGTGAGGAAGACATTCCACATACGATGGAACGCATCGAATCAGAAGCAAAACGTATGAATAGCCTTGTCGAAGATCTATTACTTCTTGCGCGTCTTGACGAACAGCGTTCCATTAATCCCGAAAAAATCAATATGACACACATTTGCCAAGATGCCTGCGACGATTTTCTCGTTCGCACTCACGATCACCCGCTCCTGTTCACCAACATGAAAGGTGCCAAGCCTAAAGAACTTTATGCATACGCCGATAAAAAACAATCAACCCAGGTCATTGCTAATGTTCTCAATAATATTATTGCCCATACCGATAAAGGCACACATGCACATATAGCTATTGACGAGGAAAAAGATTTCATCATCGTCGATATTCGCGATTATGGCAAAGGAGTTCCTCACGATGTTCGTCATAAACTTTTCGAGCGTTTTTACCGTACAGATGAATCACGTTCACGCGAATCCGGCGGTAGTGGCCTTGGCCTTTCTATCGTTTATTCTATTATGAAAGCTAATAAAGGCAATGCGATTGCTCTTGAAAGTCCAGGTGGCGGCCTTACTATTCGCCTCTACTTCCCTAAAGCTCATTCTTCATAATTAACGAAACATAAACACATGGCTCTCGCATTATCATTAACATGCGAGAGCCATTCTTATGTAAACATCTTAAACATCCCAAAAAATAAGACAACTGAGCGAGCACCCCCATACACACTGAGCATCTCTCGATTTAACAGGATGTAATATACAATAGTCACATACGGAAAAAGCGCCTCTACCACACATAGAGACGCTTTCGTGAGCCCCTTGGAAATTTCCAAGGAAAATTTTCAGCTAGCCTTAACGCTTGTGGCAGCTGCAGTTACAGCAGCAAGCATCAAAGATTGGGTTCAAGAATTCTGCTAATGCTTCTGGCTTGTCCAATGGTTGGATATCCGCAACATACATATCTGGACGAACAAGAACAACTGCGCCATCTTTAGAAATACCTTGAATATCAAAGATAGATTCTTCAACAGCAGCATTGAACCCTGGTGTCACACCTGCAGCAAAGACATTGTTCCAATCTTCTAAACGACTTGTACCAACAACAGGCTTGAACAGTTCAGGAACATCAGTCATCTCAAATTCACGGTGACCTTGCTGATAGATAACCTTTGTATCGAAGACAGAGTTGATATCTCCACCACGGCGAGTCTTCACGATCGGCGATTCTGGGTTAGTTGCCATCCAATTTGCCCATTGTGCCACCTTCGAAACTTCACCAGCCTTTGGTGAATCAGCGAAGACATAAATACGCCAGCGACCATCAGCCTCATGCAAGTGACCCAAGTGAACCTTGTTTGCATCTGCGCGGCGAATAACTTCTTCACTCTTATAACGCTTGCCCAATGGTACATTTGTTGCCAACGACTGATCTGCCTTACCGTTGATAAGCAATGCCGGCGGATACTGTGTTGCAAAACCTGCACGCATTTCTTCTAAACGGGAGTAGAAGCCCTTGACAGATTCTTCACCAGCTTCTTCAGCGTGTGCCATACGCTTTGCCCATTCAAGATCGTTATCGATGAGATCTTGCGCAATTGGCTGACGTTCCACTGTGTAGGTTTCGAGAATCTTTGGCGAAGAAAGACCACGCAACACTTGAGAAATTTTCCAGCCCAAGTTGAACGCATCTTGGATGGAGAAATTCAAGCCCTGGCCACCCTTAGCAGAGTGAGTATGGCAAGCATCGCCTTCAATAAAGACACGTGGTTCACGAATGCCGCGCTCGAGTTCTGGAACATCATCAAAACGATCAGTAACTCGGTGTGCAACTTCGTAAATTGACCACCAGCATACTTCTTTGACATCAACCTTGTATGGGTGAAGAATTGCGTTCATCTTATCCAAAACAACCTGAAGTGGTGTGTTACGAATTTCGCCACTATCGTCACCAGCTTCCAAATCACCAAGGTCAACATAGGTACGGAACATGTATCCGCCTTCACGTGGAATGTGAAGAATGGAACCTTCAGCCGAGTGGATGACTGACTTGATCATCTTGTCAGGGAAGTCAGTGTTGACCAAGACATCAGCAACACCCCATGCGTGATCAGAAACAACCTTCGAGCGGCCTGCACCGATACAATCACGAACGCGAGAACGTGCGCCATCACAGCCAACGACATATTTTGCATTAATGGTACGCTCAACACCGTTATCAATAACTTTTACCTGCACTGGATATTCATCAGAACCAGCACCAACTTCAAGAGTTACGAATTCAACACCGTAAAATGGCTTTGTGCGGCTTGCTTGGCGCTCCATGAAGCGAATGAAATAATCAGCAACACGAGCAGCATTTACGCAAATATGCGGAAATTCAGAAAGTTTATCTGGATCATCGTTCGAACGATCATAGCGAACGATATTACCTGGATTATTTGGATCATCTTGCCAGAAAGACGTTTCAGTGATTTCGTAACCTTCTGCAATAATTTCTTCTGCGAAACCGAATGCCTGGAACATTTCAACGCTTCGCTTTGCAATACCATCAGCATGGCCAAGAATAAGGCGGCTATCGCGAGCTTCAATAAGAGCTGTTGTATATTCTGAGAATACGGAAAGCTGTGCCGCAGTTGCCACACCCGCAGGGCCCGAGCCCACAACGAGAACATCGACATTATCTGGCAACTTAGTTGGAGGATTCAAACCAACACCCGAAGCTGGTTTTACGCGTGGATCTTCTGAAATATATCCATTGTGATGAAATTGCATGTTGTGTCCTATTCTGTAGTAATTCCTTTGCAGGAATGAGACCGAAATACTCCCTTCGAAAAACCTCTGAGAACTGTTGTTATGAGGCCTTCCCAAGCGAAAATAGGGCACTGTATTATTCTTCGATAAAACAGTACACGATAGCTTTTGCATCGAACAAAAACTATGCCCCGCACATCACGGCATGGTGAGCCAGATGCACAAGTGAGGATGTAGGCCTTTCGTAGGGGCCACCATCCGGAATCGACTTACAATCGTATACGATATCACGTGAAGGACGTCATGTCTTGCAAATTACAAAATTTCTTGAAATAGTAAAAACACCCCATTAAAGAGGTGTTTTATGAAAATTTTCAAGCAAACTTAAAAAATTATTCTCCAAAAAAGTGTCGTATCTTTGCAAATTTATGTTCACGTGCAGCATGCTCGATTTCATCTTGCGGTGCTTTTTTCTTAATGAATGTTAACAAAAGACGATGTTCATCCATTGATTTCTGAGAATAACCCGCATCAAAAGGGAAGACATTTCGGCGCATAACAATAGCTCGCATCGACTCCATTTCAAGAACGTTATATAAGGAGTGATGAGGACATGAAGAACCTAAATGCAAATGAAAGCGCACATTAAGTTCGCTATACTCTTCGGCACTAAAGACACTATTACTCACAACATGTTCCATACGTTCAAGGAGTTCTTCAGCTTGACGAATCTTTTCTTCACTCATATGCAGAGCAGATAAGGCCGTCACAATACCCTCAATATAAGCAATGCCGTTCATGGCATCTTTATAACCTTCAAGATCAGCAGAGATGACCTCAGCACCCACATTTTGGATATACCGCACGTATCCTTGCGCTTCCAACCGTCGCACTGCTTCACGAACAGGCATAACAGAAACATCGTACTGGCGCGCCACTTGCGCAAGAACAATACGATCTCCTGGTTTAAGGACAGAATTCAAAATCGATTCACGCAACAAGCTATATATGTGCTCAGATTTTGAACTCACGCCTACTCCTATATAGTTTTCCAAAAAGTGACGCGAATATTCTACAAAACCTTCCATATATATTAAATAAAAAGTAAATGTGCGCATGCTTTCTTTTACAATCACATACACACATGTAAGGATTAAAAACCTGATAATTCACTCGTTACGTGTCGAGCATCATTGGCATGAACTGTTTCATCAAGCTGTTTATTAGCTAAATCATCATCTTCACCATGCAATGGAGCACCTGTGCGATCCTTTAAGGTCAAAGTTGCCACCAAAGCAATAAGAGTAAAGAGAATGATATAACCGGCCACAAGAAGCGATGGATGACTCATACCTTTGGCATAGCTGGAAGCAAGAAGCGCCGCAGCAATCATTGGAGCAAATCCGCCACCAATAATAGAACCAACTGCATTTGCTAAAGCTGCTCCAGAATACCGAATACGCGTGGGGAACATTTCAGCAAACATCGCCGATTGCGGACCATAATTAAATCCAATAGGGAAAGAAAGAACGATCAAAGCCACAGCGATCAAAATATAACCAGAGACATCTCCACCGTTTTGACTCAACTGTCCACCTTTATCGAAGAGCAAGAACATGGGTGCAACCCATATTGCTTGGAAAACGAAGGAAATAAGATAGACCTTCTTACGGCCAATGCGATCAGAAAGCCAAGCAGCTAATAGTGTTGTAGCCATCCATGAAAGCGACGTCAACGCAACGATCAACAAAATAACTTGTTTATTTAACGTATATGGCGTTTTGGCAAGGTAATTCAAAACAAAGCCGCCCGCAATCATATAACCAGCAACACCATTACCAGCAAAAACGAGAGCACCCTGAATAAGGGGTTTCCATGATGTTTTAAACATCTCAACAATAGGAAGGCGAACCTGCTCACTTTCATCTTCCGCATCAACCTGCTTAATAGTGTCATTCTCTTCGATGCCGCGACGCACCCACACACCAACACCAACAATCAAAATAGACAAGAGAAATGGAATGCGCCAACCCCACGAATTAAAAGCAGCATTGTCGGGAGCGATAGCAGTAATAATAAAATAAACCAAAACAGCCAAAAGCATGCCTGTTGGTACGCCTAATTGAGGGAAGCCGCCATACCAACCGCGTTTCTTTGCAGGTGCATGTTCGACAGCCATCAAAGCTGCGCCACCCCACATGCCGCCTGTAGCAAGACCTTGCAAAATTCGCAAGACAACAACACCAATAGGAGCTAACAAACCCCATGATGCATAATTAGGTAATAAACCAATAAGGAAAGTTGAAATACCCATCAAAAAAACGGTTGCTTCCATCATGATTTTGCGACCTAATTTATCACCAAAATGTCCAGCGATCATCGCACCCAAAGGACGGAAAATAAAGGAAATTCCAACCGTTGCAAAAGATAGTATCGCTGCAATTTGAGGATTATCTGAGGCAAGCGGCCCAAAATATTGCGTATCCATCACCAAAGCAGCAGCGAGAGAAAAAATGAAAATGTCATACCATTCAAGAGAGGTAGACGCAATTGTTGCAAAAGCAATTTTTTTATCATTTGAGCTTTCAGTAAGCTCAACATGTTGTTTTTCAGTAGTCATTTTGTGTCCTATTCTTCTTCATCAAATACTCCTCTGCGCAACTTTCACCTAGAAAGCGGGTTATGTAAAAGCCGGCAAAAGAATAGGGCACTGCTAAAATCATTAACAGTACAGAATGTAACCTCCGATAGCTACATTCTCCTTGTGGCAAGCGAATGTGGTAGTTCGCCCTTACACAAGCAGCATCTTTGTTTCTTGTGGAATAGATGCATGAATATAAAATTATCAACCAGCAAAAGCAAGACATATCACTTGATGTGTATCACTTATTCCAAGTCACATAGAATGATATATGATTTTTCTTGACTCTGTCTAGAAAACAAAAAAGTAATTTTTCCCAAAAGAAAATCGCCCACATATTTTGCAATATGCAGACGATTCAATTATGGATACAAGAATGTTTCTACATTAGAAACCTGGACGATCAAAGGAAACTGGATGTGACTTACCCTCTTCGATATCCTTGTCGATTTCATCATGGATTTCTTGAGAAACAACATCGGTGTCATGGTCACCATCAAGCGGCTTACCTGTACGATCCTTGATGAACAATGCAGCAATAAGAGCAATTGTTGCCATTGTTGCAACGTACACACCAACAACATAGTTGTTACCATTTGACCATTCAAGTAACGCTGCAGCAATCATCGATGCGAAAGCACCACCGATAACAGCACCGATAGCATACGCAATAGCAGCACCTGAATAACGGATACGTGCTGGGAACAATTCAGCAAAGAATGCTGCTTGCGGACCATATGTAAAGCCGGCAGGTATCGAGAAGAGAACAACAGCTAAAACAACGAGTAAGTAGTTTGGCTTATCGCCGCTTGCCGCAGTATTAAGCAACCAGAAGAAGACAAATGCAAGAATGATTTCCAAAACGAAACCAATGATATACATCTTCTTACGGCCAATGCGGTCTGATGCCCATGCCGAGAACAAAATAGTAAAGATACGGCACACTTCAAAGGAAGCAATCACAAGAAGAGCGATCTTTGGATTAAGGCCAAGACCATGTTTTTCTGGAGAATCCTTTAAGTATGCTGCCAAGAAGCCACCCGTTGACAAGTAACCAGCAACACCGTTACCAGCAAAAACAAGAGAACCAACGATAAGCTGCTTCCAAGAAGTCTTAAACATTTCAACGATTGGCAAGGAAACCTGATCGTCTTCTTCAACGATCTGGTTCATAACAGGAGATTCTGCAACTCCCATACGGATCCACATACCAAACACAACGAGCAGAGCAGAAATCAAGAATGGCACACGCCAACCCCATGTTACGAAGTCGTCGCCAGAAATTTGCATCATAAGAAGAAGCATCAATGTGGAGATAACCATGCCGACCGGTACACCAATTTGTGGGAATGCACCAAAGAAACCACGCTTGTTTGCAGGAGCATGCTCAACAGCCATCAAAGCTGCTCCGCCCCATTCACCACCAGCCGAAAAACCCTGGATAACGCGCATCAGCATGATCAACAATGGAGCAGCAATACCGATCGATTCAGCAGACGGAATAACGCCGATCAATGTTGTTGCAGCGCCCATCAAAACAAGTGTGACAACAAGCATTGCCTTACGGCCGAGTTTATCGCCGTAGTGGCCTGCAACAACCGCACCGAGCGGTCGGAATAAGAATGAAATGCCCACAGTTGCAAAACCGACGATCTTGGCTGCAAATGGGCTATTTGTCAAAACATTAAAATAGTGGTCATTAAAAACCATAGCAGCAACAGTTGCATAAACGAAGAAATCGTACCATTCAACTGTTGTGCCAACCATCGTAGCAAGACGCACACGGCGATCCTGCTTACGTTTCGTATTCAATTCATAGGGACTCACAATATCCTCCTTTGGATGTTTTATGCCATAGAAAATTTCTTTTCGTTCACATAGCTCACACTGCTATGCAAAATGGGCATAAAGTCACATTAGCGCAAAATATTGCTTCTGTCTCATGTTTTCGAACACAAAATTTTATAAACAATAACTCCCCTGCATACGAATACAGGGGAGCAAAAATTTTACGTATTTTTACTATTAGCGTGGATTATGTTCACCCTTATCAGTATAAATGAAGCCATCAGCGCCAACAGTAACGTCAAGTTCACCCTTATCTTCACGTGGGCGAATTGGCTGAACATTACCATCAAGATCAAGAACTGGGCTGTTTTCGGTGTACCACGAGAGAACAACCTGGCTTGTGCCACCCCACCAGCTACGACGCTGATCATCGTGAACATCCCATGTAAGTGTTGGGTTGTCTGGATCGCCAGTATAGTAATCGGATGTGTAAATCTCGATACGGTGGCCATCTGGATCACGCAAGTAGAGATAGAAAGCATTTGAAACACCATGGCGGCCTGGGCCACGTTCGATGCAATCTGACATACGCAATGCACCCAAGCGATCGCACAAATGGATGATGTTGTTCTTCTCGCCTGCCGAAAATGCAACATGGTGCATCAATGGGCCGTCGCCACCAGTGAGAGCAGTATCGTGAACTGTAGACTTACGTGTTACCCATGCAGCGTAGGTTGTACCTTCGTCATCCATAATATTTTCTGTCACCTTGAAACCAAGGTTCTGCATGTAAATTGCTGCACCTTCAACATCACCAACGATTTGGTTAAAATGATCGAGACGCATCAAGGAAGAGCCATTCATTTCATCATAATCACGAATCTTGCGCTCTACATGGTCTGTTTCATAGAAGAATTCGTATGGGAAACCAAATGGATCAACAACGCGAACAGCATTGCGAACACCCTTTGAGAAATCGCCACGGCGAACTTCGCAGCCAAGTTCCTTGAAATAAGCCTCAGCCAAATAGACATCATCTTGGGATGCAACACGGAATGCGTATGCAGATACAGCCGGAGCATCACCCTTCTTCAAAACAAGATTGTGGTGAATGTACTCTTCGTATGTACGCAAGTAAATTTCGTTTTCATTTTCTTCAGTGACGATCAAGCCAAGAACGTCGACATAGAAGTGTCGTGAACGCTGAAGATCTGTAACGATCAATTCCATGTATGCTGCACGCAAAATGTTTGGTGCGGGTGTTGATGGCTTATAACGTGGATCTATTGCTACCATTTTTTCTCCTTATTTCTTTGCGCCTCTATGTGCACATATCATTAATAAAAACATAAAATTATATAGGAATAAATGTCCATAGTGAGCTTTACGGGGGTGTACCTTTAACTCTTCGATGTTTTTTATGATACATGGCGTCTCCTTTGACAGCGCAAATGTGCAATAACTTGCAGTGTGTAAAAGACTAGCACAGGAAAAGAAAAAGTGCAGGGATAAAAGGAAAAATCTTTTTTCCCCTACACTTTTATAAAAAAACTTTACTTATTTAGCACTTAGGCTGATGGACCACCGAGACCGAGATCGTTATCGGCATAGCCTGTAGCACCAAAGCGAGTTGTATGAACATCACCAAGAGTTACATGGATCGACTGCTGATCCGAATAGAAGTCAAGGCTGCGGTAACCACCTTCATGACCAAGACCAGACCCCTTGATGCCACCAAATGGTGTGCGCAAATCGCGAACATTGTGAGAGTTGATCCACACCATGCCAGCTTCAATACCAGATGCGAAGTTGTGTGCACGCTCGATATCACGCGTCCACACATAAGAAGCTAAACCATAAACGCAGTTATTTGCCAACTCTAAAGCTTCTTCTTCAGTATCAAATGGTGTAATACAAACAACGGGGCCGAAGATTTCTTCTTGGAAAATGCGCGCAGTTGGAGGAACATCGGCGAAAACCGTTGCCTCAACATAGTTGCCTTCTGGCAAGTGTGCAGGACGCCCACCGCCAGCAACAAGACGCGCCTCTTGCTTACCGATTTCGATATAGCTTGTGACCTTCTTGTAGTGCTCTGGGTGAACAAGAGCAGCGATTTCTGTCTTAGGATCTGATGGCTCGCCAACAACGATCTTCTTTGCGCGCTCTGCGTATGCTTCAACAAACTTATCATAAATAGAACGCTGAACAAGAATACGTGAAGACGCAGTACAACGTTCGCCATTCAAGGAGAACACACCAAAGAGGGTAGAATCAAGAGCCGCTTCGAAATCTGCATCTTCGAAAATGACAGCCGGCGATTTACCACCGAGCTCCATCGACATGTGCTTCATGTTTTCTGCACAGTTACCGTAGATAACCTTACCTGTTGCAAGAGAACCAGTAAAGGAAATAAGGCGAACATCAGGATGCTTTACCAATGCATCACCAGCACCCTTACCTGTACCATAAACAATGTTGAATACACCTTCAGGAACACCTGCGCGCTCCATAATTCCGTTCCACAAAGATGCAGACGTTGGTGTGAATTCAGCTGGCTTCAATACCAATGTACAACCAGAAGCAAGAGCTGGAGCGAGTTTCCATGATTCCTGCATAAATGGTGTATTCCAAGGGGTAATAAGGCCAGCAACACCCTTTGGCTTACGGTTGACATAGTTGATCTGGCGGCCAGGCATCTTAAATGCATCATCTACCTGAGCAACGATAAGGTCTGCAAAGAAACGGAAATTTTCTGCTGCACGGTTTGCTTGTCCTTGTGTCTGGCGAATAGGAAGGCCAGAGTCAAAAGATTCGATTTGTGCAAGTTGATCTTTGATCTTAGTGACTTCATCAGCGATTTTGTACAAGATGCTTGCGCGCTGGCGTGGAAGCATGCGTGGCCATGGGCCTTCATCAAACGCTTTTTTAGCAGCAGCAACAGCGCGATCAATATCTGCGCTATCACCTAAAGCACACTGAATGTATGCCTCATTAGTGGTCGGTTCAAGAACATCGAACAATTCTCCATTAGCAGAATCGACGAGTTCACCACCAATGTAATGTTGAATATGCTGTGGCAAACCTTCTGGTTTCTGTGCCATAGTATCTCCTCTTTCCTATTTATATATTGATTATTCGCAAAAGACTATTTATTGTTCTCACGACGCCACTGATTAAAAGGTTCATTCCATTTTTCACTTAATGGAAAAAGACCATCGACAGATTCTCCCTTTTCAACCATTTCGAAAATGAACTCTTCTTTCAATTCTTGCATTTCGCAAGCCTCGACAAGTTCTTCGACCAAGAATGGAGGAATAACGAGAGCACCGTCATCGTCAGCAACGATCACATCACCAGGCTGTACAGCAACACCACCGCAAGAAATCGTTGTATCTGTTTCCCATGGAATATGGACGCGTCCTAATACGGATGGATGTGTGCTTTGGGCATGCACAGGCAAACCAATAGCTGCTACTGCTTCACTATCACGAACAGCACCATCGGTAATAATTCCAGCAGCACCGCGAACTTTCGCACGAAGAGCCAAGATATCGCCAAGGGTTCCTGCAAATTCATATCCGCGTGCTTCCATTACAAGAATTTCGCCTTCATTGACACTATCGATTGCTTGCTTTTGTGCGTTAAAACCGCCGCCCTTTTGCTTAAATAAATCAGGACGATGAGCAACATAGCGTAAAGTTCGCGCGAGGCCAACCATCTTGCGCCCCTTAACCAAAGGATGCACACCATCGATGGATACATTAGGATATCCGCGCTTACGCAATTGCGATGAAAGTGTTGCAATTGCAAGTTTTTCAAGGCGAGCGCGCAATTCGTCTGTCAATTCAAATTCAGGCTCGAGACCAGCTTCTTCACGTGAACCCCAGGCATCGATCTTCTGCTTTTCTGGAGCGCTTGGACCGCTGCCGATCTTTGCTAACTCTTCTCCTTCAATAGCAGTTGTAACGAGTTCACCAGTAGTGATTGTTGGGTCATCTTCCGAAAAAACCTCAACACTTACTGTTTGACCAGGCAAAAGAACTGAAGAACCAGCAGGTGTGCCTGTTAAAATAACGTCACCGACTTCGAAGGTCATGAAACGTGAAAGATCAGCAATAAAATGAGAAATACTAAAAAGAAGCGTAGAAGAAGAATCGTCTTGAACTATTTCACCATCACGCTTAACGCGAATATGCAAACCATCTTCACGCACTTTATCTGCAGGTATGAGCGTTGGTCCAAGAGGTGTCATTCCATCACCAGATTTTGAACGTACATTCGATCCCTTATCTGCAGCACGGAAATCAAGCAGTCCCATATCATTACCAGCAGTTACCCAGCCAACATGACTCCATGCATCTTCTTCAGAAATATTACGGCCAGCTTTGCCGATAATAACAGCGATTTCCCCTTCAAATACCAACAATTCTGTTCCTTGTGGACGAACAACTGTTGATCCAGTATCAGCAACTGAGGATGCTGCCTTCATAAAATAGGATGCTTCTTTAGGTGTGCGACCACGTTGAGCAGCACGCGAAGCATAGGAAAGGTGAACAGCAATAATTTTGCCGATATTGGTTCCAATTTCTTTTTCAACAAGACTTGTCACAAGAAACTCCTATTACCAGTAGATAATGTCAAACATTATACATACTACAAAAAAAATCATGTTTTATACGCAAAAGGTCGGTTAGGTATCTCAAGATTATAGATACACCAACAGTTTTACTCAATTCTTACTTTTTTCAACGCTTACCCATTTTAAGCTTGTAGCTACACCTGAAACATAAAAGAAAACTACATAACATGTCATTTAGGGTAAACTGTGGCTTGCATAGTGGCTTTTCCACTTCTCAACATTATTAATAAGGAGAACGTATGACCGAGCAAGAAATCAAAGAACTTCTTGAGCGTATTCCTACAGGAATTTTTATCGATGGACAATTCCGCGAATCAGCATCTGGCAAACGCTTTGACGTCATTAATCCAGCAACAGGTAAAGTTTTAACAACAGTTGCTAGCGCAACTCCAGAAGATTCGGCAGCTGCCATCAAAAGCGCCGATGAAGCTCAAGAAAAATGGGCTGCAACTGCTCCACGTGAACGTGCAGAAATTTTGCGTCGCGCCTTTGACCTTGCTAATGGAAAATATCGTAAAGACCTCGCAGCTGTTATGACACTCGAAATGGGCAAGCCACTCGACCAAGCAGATGGTGAAGTGACCTATGGTGCAGAATTCTTACGCTGGTTCTCAGAAGAGGCAGCGCACATCCGCGGCGATTACTTCCGTGTTCCAGAAGGCCATATTCAAGCCATCGTTGTGCGCCGCCCAGTGGGCCCATGCTTATTCATCACACCATGGAACTTCCCTCTCGCAATGGCAACACGTAAGTGCGGCCCAGCATTCGCAGCAGGCAACACAGCGATTTTGAAGCCGGCAAGTGGCACGCCACTTACATCACTTCTCTTCGCACAAATCATGAAAGAAGCAGGGCTTCCTGCAGGTGTTCTTACTGTCCTTCCATCCGAACAGAGCCGCGCTATTACTGCTCCTATCATTCAAGATAAGCGTCTTCGCAAGGTCTCTTTCACTGGGTCTACTCAAGTTGGTAAAGCGCTTTTGAAGGAATGTGCCGATAATGTTTTGCGCACCTCCATGGAACTTGGCGGAAATGCACCATTTATTGTCTTTGAAGATGCAGATATCGATAAAGCCGTTGCAGCTGCTGTTGCTACAAAGATGCGCAATATGGGCGAGGCTTGTAACGCTGCCGATCACTTCTTCGTACATGCAGATGTTTACGATGAATTCACCAAGAAGTTTGCTGATGCTATTGCAAATCAAAAGGTTGGCAATGGATTAGAAGACGGCGTACAGGTCGGCCCACTCGTTTCTGAAAAACAGCTTAACGACATCACAGCAATGGTAGAAGGCGCACTTAAAGAAGGCGCTAACGTACTGACAGGTGGCGAACGTATTGGAAATGAAGGCTATTTCTTTGCCCCAACCGTCCTTACTGATGTCGACCCTGAATCAGCAATTATGGTCAATGAAATCTTTGGCCCTATTGCCCCGGTTGTGCGATTTACAGACGAAAAGGAATTAGTAAAGCTTATTAATTCTGATACCGTTGGCCTTGGTGGATACTTCCACACAAAGGACATCCAACGTATTTTGCGTCTTGCGGAACAGCTTGAAATTGGCATGCTCGGCGTCAACACCGCAACTATTTCAAATGCTGGCGCACCATTTGGCGGCCTTAAGCAATCAGGCATGGGGCGAGAAGGTGGCAAAGAAGGCATTGAAGAATATCTCGAAACCGTTTATGTTGGTTTGCCAGCTCCAGATTTTGGCGTGTAAAACTTTCCTTGAGGTTCGTTTCTTAGATGAGAGAGTGATTGATCGTCGCTCTCTCATTTTTATTGCTTCATTGATTGCCAAAACGATATCTTGATTTTTTATCTGTTTTATCAATAACTTCCGTAACTAACTATGTGCCAAAAAAATAGTACACATGTAAGCCTTTGAAACTTACACATCACTAATGATCAATACATTCTTAAGAAGCGCCATCGTGCCACTAACACCAACAGACACACTTTTCTAGACAAGCACAATAGAAGAATCACAAGCTCGAGCTAAATCCTCATCATGAGTCACTAAAATAATAGTTTTCCCATATTCATCACGCATCATTTCAAGCAAATGAAATACATTCATCGCATTCGTTTTATCAAGCGATCCCGTTGGTTCATCAGCAAGAATCAACTCACCTGGTTTCACGATACATCGAGCAACTGCAACGCGCTGCATCTGCCCTCCCGACAAAGTATTCACAGGTTTAAGCATCACATCTGCAATGCCAAGAACATCAAGTGCTTCCTGCATTTTTTCATGTTTCTCTTTTTTTGATAGATTCGTATACTTCATAGCGATCATCAGATTTTTTTCCACCGACATATTATTTATTAAAGCAAAGGATTGAAAGAGATAATTGATGGTATAACGGCGCAACAAGGTAGCTTTTCTGCTCTTCAATGCAGGAAGAGAAGAACCGTCAATTTTGAGAGTTCCAGAATCTATTGATTCAAGCAAGCCAATCATATTCAAAATAGTAGATTTCCCCGAGCCGCTAGGCCCAACAAGCGACACCATAGTATTGCGAAAAACGTCAAAAGAAAGATTTTTACATACAGATATGTCATGAAAACTCTTTGATAATCCGCGAGCGCTCACAAAAATCTCATTCTCATTATTTGTCATATTCATATTTTCACCTTCATATTATTGTTGTGTTTTCAAGAAAGTAACTATTGAAGAAACATCGTTTTTTCGAGCTAATACGTAAAGCAAAAAAACTTCTATCGTCACAAAAATACTTGTTACAACATAAGAAAAAACGTTTCCGTATGCATATGCGTATGCGTATAGTGCGCATGCCGTTATTCCGCACATCAACAATAATGGCATGTACAATTTCGCTATTCCTTCACCTAAAAATCGTTGCACATTCAATTTTTCATCAAAAGCAATTCGATACAAATAAAAAACAACTATCAAGGATATAACTGCTAAAAACATAGAAAATAAAAGGATACTTCCATAAAAATACATCATTGTTTTATACTCATCGATCTCTGCAGATATGCTTGCGTATATAGATTGCGTTTGCAGCTCATTATCATCAAGATGAAAAGAGCGAGTATACTCATTATTCATATATTTTGACACAGCTGATTCGCTCATTTTCAAAACAGAACCATCAAAACCAACACCTTGTAATGACGTTACATTTGTGTATGTCATGTTCTCTGGCACTACAAGAGAAAATACAACATGTTGAGCATCAGCATATACATTTTTGCCTAAATCAGCATTCCATGTAAATACACCGCGATCATATTCATATGTTTCACAATAGGTATTTTTTTCTTTACCAAAAAGAATCCCTTCATGATGTGTTTTATCTACATCCATCATATTTTCTGTAGTTATCACTTTACAGACATTCTTTTTTTCTTGCTCAGCAACCGTTGAATGCATAAAATACACGCGATGCCCTTCATGTGCTTTTTTCACCATCGAATCATCAAAAGATATACCTATATGAGACATATATTCAGGAGACACATTCATCAACACATAATCATCTTCAAAATATGTATCATGTTCAGGCAATTGCACCTCATCATAAAGTTTCTTGCTCCACTGCGAATTGTAATCTTCCGCATACACATAGAAAACATCCTTATCGCGCGCAAATGAAGAATACCATTCATAAAGATCATAAGCGTAAGCAGAAGATAACATCGAAAAGGACGCTTCATCATTTCCAGTTTGAACATGAGATATCACATGCATATCCTGTACAGAACTCCACGCATTCATAACTTCGCGCTTATGAGAAATTTCTTTGAGTACGCCATCAGAAATAATATGTCCCATTCCCGCTACACCTACACTTGCTAGAGCATATAACCCCAACGTCATACCTATCAATAATCTATGTGAATATCGATGACGTATAGCATTAATTGATGACGTTTGATAAACAACCAGCAATGCAGGCAAAGTAGCAACAATAGACACGACTAAAGAAAGCACACCGTAAAAAACAAAAGTGGAGATGTAGGAAAAATTAAAAATACTTCCATACGACATTATGTAAGCAAAAACAACAAAGAAAAACGGAAGCACAAATACGCTTAATAATGGCAAGCGAAGAACATCCCATATAAAGCTAAAACGCGAATATCCAAGCAGAAGGATCTTTCCCATATCACTTAAAGAACGTACAAGTATCACCACACAGCTGACTGCAAAAAGAAAAATACTTATTCCCCACAAAGAAATGAAGAAAAAATATTGTGGCGAACTAACATCACTGCCTTGTTTTTTCTCAAATAGTGTATCTTTGTCTACCTGAAGGATCGAACTCAGTTCAGTAAAAAATAGGTCTTTATCTGCCTTATTACCCACAAGATAATATGTACCATTGACGTTATTATGCCAAGAAGCCCATTTTCCATAGTTAACAAAAGAAATATTTGTACCGAATTGAAAATACGGCAAGCGATATGCACATCCACCTGTTCCACTTATGCATACATTTTCATCTTCGCTCACCTTTTTCAACGCAGATGGATCAATAACCGAAAAATTCATATACACATAGGTATCTACTTTTTCTAAGACATGCGTTTTTCCAGTAACAGCAAAAGTCTTTTGTTTCACGAAAAACGAAGAATCGCCTACCTCTTCTGCGGCATAAAAAAGGAAAAGATCATGTTGAGCAGTATTTTCTTGCAGAAAATCGCTTAGCATCTCAGTTGCTTCATCCTCAATATTATAAATGTAAAATGTTTCTCCTTTTTTTTGCAGATATTCATCTATCCCATTCACATACGCATTATCCACATTAAGTGCAGACACAATGGCAAAAAGAGCTCCTTGAAGAAGAACAAGAAAGCTTGCCACGTACACCAAAAAGCTCTTTTTCACTTATTTCACCTTCATTTAGCCCCAGCAATTCCAGTATGCGTGCGCTGTACTCCATGGAGCAACATACTTTGATGCCTTAGCCCATTGTTGTTTTTTAGCAGACGCATAGTTTCCATTAACAGTAGCACTATGACTATAGACACTAGAATACACATGGGAGTACGCTTTTCCTAATTTGAGATAACGTCCGTGATCCCATTGAACGGCAGCGCCTTTATAATAAACAGTTTGAGCATTAGCAATGCCAGGAACAGCAAAAACAGATACCGCCCCGATAAGCATACTCACAGCTGCTTTTTTTATTTTTGTCATTTCGCACCTTCCTTAA
>JAGBKC010000006.1 GCA_017934115.1 Actinomycetaceae bacterium
ACAGCCTTAGAAGCCTTCGCATGCATCCTATCTGCTTGGTCAAGCAATCTTTGCGCCTGTTTTAATGCGTGTGCACGCTCTTTTTTTCTACGTTCATTATCAACAACGATTTGACGCTGATATGCCTGCCACCCCATTGAGTAGATATCAATCGTATGTCGCTGCGCATCTGCATGCCAAATCATTGAATCACTATCGCGTAACAGTTGTTCTGAGTGAGATATAACAACAAAACCACCCGAAAAATTTTGAAGATACTCACCTAACCATTCAATAGAATCATGATCTAAGTGATTGGTAGGTTCATCTAATAATAAAGTGTCAGCTTGAGAAAATAGAATACGCGCTAACTCCACTCTTCTTCGTTGGCCGCCCGATAATTTACCTATAGGTGTTTCCAGCTCTTTTTCTCCTAATCCAAGAGCATGGGCCATATGTGCCGCTTCAGCATGAGCAGCCCACCCCCCAGAATTTGTAAACTCTTGATCAAGACGTACATAGCGCTCCATCGCTTTTTGCTGCTTGACTCCAGTTAGTTGCGTCATATCGCGCTCTGCTTTACGGATACGTTCAAGAGTTTTCGCAATATCACGAGCTTCTAATATTCGGTCTTTAGCTATCTGTTCCTGATCACCTACATGCGTATCTTGAGATAAATATCCAATTCGCCCTTTTCTAATGATACGTCCTGAATATTCAACAGATTCAGGCATCTCCTGACCAGAAAGTAATCGTGTGAACGTCGTTTTACCTGCACCATTAATACCAACAAGACCAATACGCACTCCCTTATCAATATTGACCGTCACATCATCAAGCAATATACGATCACCGATACTCATGCGCACATGTTCAGCATGTATCACAACTTTTATCCCTCACTTTAATACATTTAACGCGCCCGCCATACGAAAATCTTTTCACGCATATGTAAGCCCAGTTTTAACATCCACAACAATGGACGGTAATACCATGCGTCATATACACCAGATAAATAATAGCGCGCCGATTCATGATGCGCATGAATCATCGGAATTGGAGAATCTCTCCAGCTTTTTCCCTGATCGTGAACGATATGAGCATTCGGCACATAATAAGAATTCCAATGTGCGCGATGGAAATCTTGACCTAATTGAACATCTTCAAAAAACATGAAATAGTTGTCGTCAAATCCACCTATCTCTTTATATGCATCTGCATTAATAAAAAGTGAAGCGCCTGAAAGCCAATCAACTTTTTTCAGCACATCTGCTTGCGTCTCTCCATGGTACGTACGCGTAAAAGGATTATTTTTCCATACGCGCGATAATAACGCGTGGCCAATTCCACGAATAACACGCGGAAAAGAACGCGCCGAAGGATACACACTGCCATCAAGATCAAGTATTTGTGGACCACACGCCCCCACGCGCTCTAAAGAAATCGCATAATCGTAAAGAGTATCTAAAGAATGCGGTTGATACACAACATCAGGGTTCGTCACAAGAAACCATTTACCCGCAAAACCTTCAACAGCTTTATCAATACCTTGACCATAACCGATGTTTGCACCATCACCTACAATATGTGCACCATATTCATGTTCAAGACGATCAATATATTCATTTCGCTCTGCATTATTACACACATACAATTCAAAAGATCCAGAATATGCATCCTTTAACGATTGTGCGCACCGAATAATTTCTTCACCTGGACGAAACGCAACAGTTACCACACGTATGTGGGGATAGGAACGATGAGTCACCTCGTACACCCATTCACTAGACATTAAAGCCGAGAGCTTGCAACATTTCTCTTCCTTCAGCAGTGATACGCTCAGGCCCCCATGGTGGTAACCATACCCAGTTGATACGCACAGAGTGCGCTATGCCTTCCATTACTGCTTGAACCTGATCTTCTAACACATCCGTCAAAGGACACGCAGCAGAGGTAAGAGTCATATCAATAACGACATCTCCACCCGTAATATGAACATCGTACACAAGGCCCAAATCAACAACATTGACACCTAATTCAGGGTCAATAACTTCACGCAAGCCTTCTAAAACATCATCAACTTTTACTAATTCTTTAGGTGTTTGAGCACCGGGATACTGAGGTGCCGATTCTTTTTCTTCACTCACGATTACTCTCTTTCGTTGCTATGGCTTGAGCACATGCATCTTTGATAGCCATCCATCCTAATAAAGCACATTTGATACGCATAGGAAATTTTGAAACTCCATGAAAAGCAGCAGCGTCTTCAAGACTATCTAATACTTCTGATGGAAGTTCTTCACCTTGCGAATCCATCATCTGACGGAAGCGACCATAAAGATCTTGAAAAGTATCAAAACTTTCTCCTTCAAGCATGTCCGTCATAATGGAAATACTTGCCTGAGAAATTGAACAACCCTGACCTTCCCATGCAATATCATCAATACGTGTACCATCATCACTTAAATTGACACGCATGGTCACTTCATCACCACAGCTAGGATTGACTTGATGAGAGATACCATCAGCATTTTCTAGTGGCCCTTCACCATAACGTTCTTTTGCGGCCTCTAAAATAATCTCTTTATATAAGTTATCTAATTCGTTCATATCTACTCCACTGAAAAGTACGAGCGCACTCCCGCTAATGCTTCGATAAAACGATCGACATCATCGAGAGTATTATATGGGCCAAATGATGCACGCGAAGATGCATAGACACCCAAATGTCTATGCAAAGGTTGAGCACAATGATGCCCTGTACGCACCGCAACACCTTTAGCATCGAGAAATTGTCCGACATCATGGGGATGCACCCCATCAACGTCAAAGGCAAGTGCTCCTAAACGATTATGTAAACGTGAAGGTCCAAGAATACGTATCCCCTCCATGTCATTCATTTTCTCTAAAGCATAACGAGTTAATTCTTGCTCATGACGATGAATAACATCCATACCAATACCATTCAAATAACGCACAGCTTCACCTAAGCCGATAATCTGCGTTACTGCCTGTGTACCTGCTTCGAAACGCGCAGGTGGTATGTCATACGTAGAAGATTCCATCTCAACAGTCTCAATCATGGAACCACCAGTTAAAAATGGAGGTAATGATGCTAAAAGATCGCGCTTTCCATAAAGCACGCCAATACCAGTTGGACCCAGCATTTTATGACCTGAAAAGACAGCAAAATCTACATCTAAAGCGTGAAAATCTACACTCATATGTGGCACCGATTGGCAGGCATCTAAAACTACCAATGCTCCAACACTGTGGGCAATGTTAGCAATCTTATCAACATCATTAATAACACCAGAAACATTGGACACATGAGTGAAAGCGCATATTTTTGTTCTCTCATCAATAACATCTAATGTATTCTCATCAATGTAGCCTTCTGAATCAAGATCGATCCAACGCAAAATAGCACCTGTTCGAGCTGCTAATTCTTGCCAAGGAACAAGATTTGCGTGGTGCTCTGCCCGTGTCACAACGATCGTATCAGAAGCAGATAGAGAAAAACGCTCCGAATCCTCATTAATATAACGCCCTTGAGACGCATTTGCACATGAATAAGCAATTGCATTCAACGCCATCGTAGAACCACTGGTCCAGATAATTTCATCAGGAAAAGCCCCAACAAACTGGGCAACGTCATTACGTACCTTCTCAAACGCAAGAGTTGATTCACCAGCTAATGTATGGCTTCCACGATTAACAGCCCCATTATGAATAGCATCATGGTCATACATTGCCTGAAGAACAGAGCGAGGGCGCTGAGAAGTAGCTCCTGAATCTAAATACACAAGCGGAGAGCCATTAATAACACGGCTAAAAATAGGAAAATCTGATTTACGAGCAGGTGAATATAAATGTTCCATACTCATTGAGATAATCCCTTCATATAAACGTCATAACCGTTCTTGTCAATTTCAATTGCCATACTATGGTCACCAGTTTTAATAATGCGGCCATCAGCAAAAACATGGACATAATCAGGCTTAATATAGCGTAAGATACGAGAATAATGAGTAATGACCAAAAGAGAATTATTCGTTCGTTCATGAACATCCATAACACCTTGCGATACAACTTTTAAAGCATCAACATCAAGGCCTGAATCTGGCTCATCTAAAATTGCCATTTGTGGCTCAAGAAGTTGCATTTGTAAAACTTCAGTACGTTTTTTCTCACCTCCTGAAAATCCAACATTTAGATCACGAGAAATAAAATCAGAATCCATTTTTAAATTTTCAGCAGCTTGTTTAACATCTTTTGTCCATTGACGTAATTTTGGTGCCTTACCATCAATAGCAGTTTTTGCTGTACGCAAGAAATTCGTAACAGATACTCCTGGAACATCTACCGGATACTGCATTGCCAAAAACAGCCCCATGCGAGCCCTTTCGTCAGGAGAGGCATCAGTAATATCTTCACCATTGAGAAGAATAGCTCCTTGAGTGATTTTATAGCGAGGATGTCCAGCAAGTGTATATGCAGTTGTTGATTTTCCTGAACCATTAGGCCCCATAATCGCATGGATTTCACCTTCACCGATTGTTAAATTAACACCATGCAAAATCGGCTTATCCCCTTCAGGAGTAACAACAGATGCATGTAAATCTTTAATTTCTAAAGTAGCCATATTATTCTCCTCCAATAACCTCATTATTTTCCGCATGAAGATTAAGTTTTTCTTCAATGATTCCCATCAGCTTCTCTTGAACAGCTGGTACACCAATATGTTCAATCATTTCTGCAAAAAAACCGCGCACAACTAATTTACGGGCATTTTCTTCAGTTAAACCACGAGATTGTAGATAAAAAAGCATCTCATCATCAAAACGTCCAGTTGCACTAGCATGTCCAGCACCTTGAATTTTCCCAGTTTCTATTTCTAGGTTCGGAATAGAATCAACTCGAGGTCCTTCACTTAAAACTAAATTACGATTAAGTTCATATGTTTTTGTTTGTGTTGCCTGAGATCCGATAAGAACATCACCCACCCACACAGCATGTGCGTTATCACCTTGGAGAGCTCCCTTATAGGTAACTAGCGATGTGCAATCAGGTTCTTGATGATTGACAAATAAACGATGTTCGTGATGTTGATGTTCATTTGTAATATACGCACCCAGAAGTGTGACATCTGCTCCAGAACCTTCAAATTCAACCGCAGTATTTACTCGCACAAATCCGCCATCAAGAGTGATACACACATAACGCACAACAGCATTCTTAGCGGCCTTTATACGATGTGACGACATCATTTTCATATCAGGCTTACCATTATGAATACTCACGATTGTCAGCTCCGCTGCTTCACCAACAAGTATTTCAACAGTATTAGCTAATGTTGCATCGCCACCATATGTCATCACAACAGTGCCTGAGGCCCGCTCTTGCACATCAACACACAGATGATGGGCATATAAACCTTTCTCAAGATCTACACGCACAAAGGTATCTTCGCATTGGTCTGAAGTGATTTTCAAAAGGTTTCGACTCTGAGCTTTTTCCCACGCAATAGCTCCAAGAATATCATCGGGAGCTCCCGCTTTTCCGATTCGATCATCGCCAGAGGAAACAACAGTGATATCAACACCCTCAACCTCTTCAGATGGATGCGAAAAAACAGCTGAAGAACTTAGAACCTCTTTTAATGATTCCATTGGTGTAAAACGCCAATTTTCTTCTTTCCCTTCCGGAAGAAGAAAGTCAGCAGAGGAAAACGATCGAAAGCGATCAGCACTATTACGCGTATCGGTAACGTGAACTTCTGAGGACATTAGCCCACACTTCCTTCCATCTGCAACTCAATAAGCTGATTTAGTTCAAGGGCATATTCCATTGGTAGTTCTCTTGCAATAGGCTCTACAAAGGCACGCACAATCATTGCCATAGCTTCAGTTTCATTTAAACCACGTTGCATCAAATAAAACAATTGTTCTTCTGACACTTTTGATACTGTTGCCTCATGCCCCATTTCCACATCATCGACTTGGATATCAGTATATGGATAGGTGTCAGTACGCGAAATATCATCAACTAATAAAGCATCACACTGAACATTTGACTTAGCTTTATGTGCTTTTGATGTCATCTTCACAAGGCCTCGATAAGATGATCGTCCTCCATTGCGAGAAATAGATTTCGAGACAATAGAACTCGTGGTATTCGGAGCAAGGTGAACCATCTTCGCACCGGTATCTTGATATTGCCCTTCACCTGCAAAAGCAGCGGATAATACTTCACCATGGGCATGATCGCCGACAAGAATGCACGCAGGATACTTCATGTTCAAACGGCTTCCAATATTTCCGTCCACCCATTCCATCGTCCCTCCGCTTTCAACAACAGCACGCTGAGTAACGAGGTTTAATACGTTATTTGACCAATTTTGAATAGTGGTATAACGAACATGGGCATCTTTCTTCACAATAATTTCTACCACACCAGAATGAAGAGAATCACGCTGATAAATGGGAGCTGTACATCCCTCAACATAGTGCACATAAGATCCCTCATCAGCAATAATAAGAGTTCTTTCAAATTGTCCCATTGACTCGGTATTAATACGGAAATAAGCCTGCAAAGGAATCTTGACATGCACTCCCTTAGGCACATACACAAAAGATCCACCTGACCACACAGATGTATTCAAAGCAGTAAATTTATTATCAGCCAAAGGAACAGCGGTACCAAAATATTCTTGAAACAGCTGCGGATATTCTTTCAACCCTGTATCCGTATCAACGAAAATGACACCTTGTTCAGCTAAATCTTCACGAATCTTGTTATAAACAACTTCAGACTCATACTGTGCGGCAACACCAGCAACAAGGCGTGCGCGCTCAGCTTCAGGAATACCGATGCGATCATAGGTTTTTTTAATATCCTCAGGAAGATCTTCCCAGCTAGTTACCGTATGATCGGTTGCTTTTACATAATATTTATATTCATCAAAATCAATGAAAGAAAGATCAGGACCCCATGTTGGCATAGGACGCTTCATGAAATGATCAAAAGCCTTCAAACGAAGATTGAGCATCCATTCAGATTCACCCTTCATAGCAGAAATATGACGGACAATATCCTCATTAAGTCCCTTTTCTGCAGCTTTACCAACTTCATCCGAATCGTGCCACCCAAATTCATAAGGATGACCCAAATTATCCAGTGTTTCTTCTTGTGTTTGTGGTGTCATGATACTTGACCACTACTCCTTTTCCCCATTTTATGAGGCATAACCAGCGGTATTGTCATCGTGCAAACATGTTCTCCTCCTGCCAATGTGGCAAGTCGTTGCACATGAACCCCTAATAATTCATGAAACGCATGTGTTTCTGCCTCACACAAAACCGGATATGATGATGCGACATCTTGAATGGGACAATGCCCTTGACACAACTGAACAGTTAAACCACGCGGACCCCGACGCACAGAAGCCGCATAACCATCAGCAGTCAAAGCATAAGCAAGAGCTAAAACTCGCTTTTCTGGATCTTCACCAGCACTTTCAATAATATTGCGATAACGTTTCTCTAATTCATGTGACCGCTGCTCAACAAAATCATGGAGCCCGTTATCTCCAAGAACTTTCACAATATATTCAAGAGCCTGAGTAGCTATATCACCATTTGCATCACCATAAATTGCTTGACCTTCTTCAGTTGCAACATAACGACGCGCAGGACGGCCACGACCAATTGGTTTCGAAGAAACACCAACATACTCAGTAATTTGACCGCTTGATTCCAATTGAGCTAAATGCCGACGAACCGCTGCCGCTGTTAAAACAAGAATACGCGCAAGTTCAGCTGATGTAATCGGCCCTTTTTCTATAATTAGTCGAAGTATTCGTTCACGTGTACCTGCATCAGGCGACATTTCACCAACCATAGCGATCCCACTCTCCAACTTTACGCAAGAAAAATCTTTCATAATTATATGTCAAGATTTTCAAAAATAGAAAAACAGAAAGTCCTATAAATTCACACTTACTTTTTCTGTACCATTCATGAAAAATCGACATAAGAAAATATGCTTATTTATCAGGAACAACACAGGCAAAAACAACAAAAAGAGACAATGTGAATATGATTACTTTGAACCATTCAAAAAAACAGACTGCTTTCCAATGTATGCCAAAATAGCTGTCACGAGCGTAGGAGATCGCAAATCTCCTGCATAAATCGCTTGACATACACGCGAAAGCGGAACCCAGAAACTCTCTATTTCTGCCTCTTCGTCCTGCCGATCAAAAACAACATCCGAAGCATGAACATCACGCGCAATAAAAATCATATATTGTTCATCCGAACATCCAGTAGTTGCATACATATTGATAAGAGGCTCTAAAGAACCAGCAACCATGTCAACTTCTTCACCAAGTTCACGATGAGCTGCCAATTCAGCAGTTTCGCCTTCCACATCCAACAGCCCCGCAGGAATTTCCCACATGATATGACGAATAGGATGCCGATACTGACGAATGAGCAAAACTTCTTCATCGCCATTATCACCCATGCGAATAGGCAATATCGCAACAGCATCAT
>JAGBKC010000032.1 GCA_017934115.1 Actinomycetaceae bacterium
GAAGGATATGTTTTCAACGCATCCGCCAACTGAGCAACGAATCGCACGTCTTGAAAAAATGGCGGGGTATTAACGTATCAGTCATTGTGGGTGTATTCCGGCTTTGAAGGCGGCCGTGAGTCTTGAAAGGAAAATGTAGAAATATATGCAACACACCATATTTTTTTTAATAGGATGTATAAACGTCTAAAAAGTGCTATTTTTATTTAGCAATACTTTTGAAGTGTTGATTGGCGAGTTAGCGAAGCGGCCAAACGCATCTGACTGTAAATCAGACGGTATCACCTTCGCAGGTTCGAATCCTGCACTCGCCACGCTTACAAGCGAGTATGCACGCGATGGTTCTTCCATTGTAATGCCCCGATAGCTCAGTGGTAGAGCGTCTCCATGGTAAGGAGAAGGTCGCGAGTTCAATCCTCGCTCGGGGCTCCATCGCTGGTCAATACCAGTGAGATGAGGCGGGGTAGCTCAGTTGGTCAGAGCGCACGACTCATAATCGTGAGGTCGCGGGTTCAAACCCCGCCTCCGCTACAGTAAATGGAGCTTAACGCTCCGCAGAACGGAAAGAGGAGTAAATAGTGGCTTCGAAATCTTCGGATATTCGCCCCAAGATCACCCTCGCATGTGAGGACTGCAAGGAGCGTAACTACATTACACGCAAGAACCGTCGTACAACTCCAGATCGTCTTGAACTGAAGAAGTACTGCTCGCGTTGCCGTAAGTCGACAACGCATCGCGAGACACGATAAATGCGTACAATCTTATAAGACTCGTTTAGACGGGTCTTTTTTTATGTCTTTTTATCTATATGTGTTTTTTTTTCATAGCATTTATATGGATAGGTAGAGTCTGTGCACACTTTGGCGTGTTTTCTTCACTTTTCTTCTATGAAACATAAGTGCCTAGTATGATGGATAAGGTGAATATTCTTCTTCTTGGCTCAGGTGGACGTGAACATGCTATAGCTCGTGCTTTGCGTCGAGATAGTGTCGTTAATGAACTTTTTATTGCTCCAGGTAATCCGGGTATGGAATCGTTGGGAACATGTGTTTCTTTAGATATTACATCAGGAGGTGATGTTGCGTCTTTTGCTAAAGAACATGACATTACCCTTGTTATTCCTGGGCCCGAGGCTCCACTTGTTGCAGGTGTTGCAGATGCTGTGCGAGAAGTTGGAATTGCAGTGTTTGGTCCCGGCAAAGAAGCAGCACGTCTTGAGGGTTCAAAGGCTTTTGCTAAAGAAGTTATGAACTTGGCAGATGTTCCAACAGCTCAAGCATATGTGTGTGAATCTGAAGATGAGGTCAAGAAAGCATTTGCTGATTTTGGTGCTCCATATGTGGTGAAAGATGATGGCTTGGCTGCTGGTAAAGGTGTTGTTGTCACCAGTGAGGAAGAAGAGGCCTTAGCTCATGCACGTGCATGTTTAGCTAAGGAAAATGGTCGTGTCGTCATTGAAGAATACTTAGATGGCCCAGAACTTTCTTTGTTTTGTATTTGCGATGGTGTTAATGTCGTTCCGTTAGAGCCAGCTCAAGATTTTAAGCGTGCATATGATGATGATAAAGGATTGAATACAGGTGGAATGGGTGCTTATTCGCCACTTCCATGGATTCCAGAAGGTCTTGTCGAAGAAGTGGTAGAAACAGTGGCACGTCCCGTTGTTGACGAAATGGCGCGACGTGGAGCCCCATTTATTGGCCTTCTTTATTGTGGTCTAGCTTTGACATCTCGTGGGGTGCGAGTCATTGAGTTTAATGTACGTTTCGGTGATCCTGAAACTCAATCTGTGTTAGCACGTTTGAAAACTCCTTTGGCATCTCTTCTTTATTCTGCAGCTACAGGCGCACTATCGCCTCAAAAGCTCGAATGGGACAACAACGCTGCTGTTACGGTTGTATTAGCGTCTGAAGGTTACCCTGTATCTTCGCGTAGCGGAGATGAAATTACAGGAATCACTGAGGCAGAGGAAGTTCTTGATGCTCATGTCATTCAAGCAGGAACGACAACGAAAGATGGTGTTCTTGTGAGTTCAGGTGGGCGCGTATTGGCAACAGTTGGCTTGGGGCATAGTGTTGCAGCTGCGCGTAGTACTGCTTATGAGGCATTGAGTAAGATCCATCTTGAAGGCTCGCATTATCGAAGTGACATTGCCAAAAATATTTAAGGGCGAAAGGGAACATTATGGCTGGCGCATCAGTGGATTATGAAAAAATTGACGGATGGGATCATGTCTATTCAGGAAAAGTACGCGATATGTACGTACCTGATGGTACAACGGTAGAAACAACCGATCGTTTTTTGATGGTGGCAAGCGATCGCATAAGTGCATATGATTATATTCTTCCCACAGTTATTCCTATGAAGGGTGTTGTTCTTACTCAAATGACTTTATGGTGGTTTGAGCAATTGGCTGATGTGGTTGATAATCACCTTATTTCTACTGATGTTCCTGGGTGTGTTGCAGGTCGTGCAATGATAACAAAAAAACTCGATATGTTCCCAGTTGAGTGTGTAGTGCGTGGCTATTTAACTGGCTCAGGCAAAGCTGAATATGATGCTCACGGTCAAGTGTGCGGTATTTCTTTACCAGTTGGTTTGCGTGAAGCATCTCGTCTTGAAAACCCAATTTTTACTCCTGCTGCAAAGGCAGAAGTTGGCGAACATGACGAAAACATTAGTTTTGACGTAATGAGCCAGCGTATTGGCTTAAGCTATGCTGAAAAATTGCGCGAACTTTCCATTAAGGTATACGAACGCGCTCGCGATATTGCCTTAGATAAGGGCATTATTGTGGCGGATACCAAATTTGAATTCGGTCTTGATGCTTCTTCGCAGGAGCCACACATTATTTTGGGTGATGAAATTTTGACGCCTGATTCGTCGCGTTTTTGGCCTGCAGATGTATATGAAGAAGGTAAAGTGCAGCCATCTTTTGATAAGCAATTCATTCGAGATTGGCTCACTTCAGATGCTTCTGGATGGGATCGTAAAAGTGGAGATGAACCACCGCAGATTCCTGATGACATTGTGAAAAAAACATCGCAGCGTTATCTTCAGGCCTATGAAATCTTGACAGGACATTCATTGTAATATTTTTCATTATAGAAATGGTGTATTCTATTCGCCTGCTGTAATTATGGCTTTATGCGCTTGCTGTTGCAATTTCTTTTGCTATGAGGTAGCTATAAGTGCAAAATCTGTGAGTATCACAGCGAATATGTTGGTGTAAATCTGTTGAGGTGGTATATACTGTTACAAGCTCCTCACGCGGCGCTATTCTAAGCAAAACTCCCCCAGGGCAGGAATGCAGCAAGGGTATGCAGCACTGGCGGGTGTGTGAGGAGTCTTTTTTGTTTCTTCCCCTGTTTTTACGGCGGATGCACGTACACTAGATGTGTGAGTATGGCATTGTATCGACGTTACCGTCCGCAGAAGTTTCAAGATCTTATTGGTCAAGAGCAAGTTACCAAGCCTTTAATGGCTGCCTTGCGTGGTGACAAAACGGTGCATGCGTATTTATTTTCAGGTCCACGAGGGTGCGGTAAAACAACGTCTGCCCGTATTTTGGCACGTTGTTTGAATTGTGCGCAAGGTCCAACGGATACGCCATGCGGTGAATGTGCGTCGTGTAAAGAACTTTCTCCTATGGGCTCGGGTTCTTTGGATGTTGTGGAGATGGACGCAGCGAGTCATGGGAGTGTTGATGATGCCCGCGAATTGCTTGAACGTGCATCTTTTGCTCCTGCTCGAGATCGCTACAAAATCTTCATTGTTGACGAAGCGCATATGGTGTCAAAGGCGGGCTTTAATGCTTTGCTGAAAATGGTTGAAGAACCACCTGAGTACATTAAATTTATTTTTGCAACAACTGAACCAGATAAAGTGATTACCACGATACGCTCGCGTACTCATCATTATCCTTTCCGTCTTGTTGCTCCTGATGTTCTTGAAAACTATATTGCCGAGCTCTGTAAGGAAGAAAATATTGATGTAGATGATGGTGTGTTGCCTATTGTTGTGCGAAGTGGTGGAGGCTCTGTACGTGATACGCTTTCTGTGCTCGATCAACTCATTGGCGGTTCTGAATCATCTCATCTTGCCTACGGTGATGCTGTTCGCTTGCTTGGTTTAACTGATAGTGCGCTTATTGATACGTTTATGGGGTCTTATGTGGGCAGTGATCCCAAGGCCATGTTTGCGGTTGTGAAGAATGTTGCCGGTTCTGGTTTGGATCCGCGCCGTTTTGTTGAAGATATTCTTCAGCGCTTTCGCGATATGCTGATTCTGGCCTTTACGGGGGATGCTGGTATCGATATTATCGGGCATGTTCCCGGCGATCAACTTGCCCTTATGAAGATGCATGCACATGCATTAGGAACAGATCGTCTTACCATGTGTGCAGATATTGCGAACGACACCTTAAATTCTATGGTAGGTGCAACATCGCCGTTATTGTTCTTAGAGCTTTTATGTGCTCGTTTGTTGATGGGCAATTCTGCATCCGTTCCTGCAGTATCTGAGAGTGTGGTTTCTCCTCAAGATTCACAGAAGGTGCAGATATTTCAATCTGATCAGGAAGTTTTGCGCAAACAACCGAACAGCGGCTCGCAAACTCCTAACGAGCCGCAACCAGAGCGTCGAGAGGGAGATTTTCCTGCCCCCAAAGGTGGAGCTCCTGGTTTTTCTGTTTCTTCTCAGCAGGCAGACAGTGTGTCGCAAGTTCAATTATCACAGCAGATACCTTCCGCTGTTCAGAATCAGCGTTTGCAACAGCAGGGTAATTCTGCTCCGAATGCTCAGAGTCAAAGTATGCCAGCTGTGCAAACATCACAGGTACCTGCTCGTAACGACAACAATTCTTCTCTTCACAGTTACCGTGAGATTAAGTGGTTCGATAAATTCCCAAGCGATGTTCAAGCAATAATTAAAAACGCTGATGCGCGATTTAAGGAAAACGGAAAGAATCTTATTTTTTACTTTTCTTCCAGTGATGATGTTCATGCTTTTAATGCTCTTGAGTTTATACGAGAAAAATCTCCGCTTTTTTCTGCTGAGCTTTTGCCAGGCAGCATAGAGAATTCTCAAGGTGATCAACTCCCAAAAGATGAAGCCGCCTATGAGGCGGCAGATCATAAGGAAGAAGTTGATGTTGTTGTGTCTTCTGTGGAATTGCCAGAATCTGCGCAGCTTCAACAGAAAAAGAATGAGCGAGAAGATGAAAAGGAAAATTATGATATCGATTTTCCTTCTTTTGACACGATAACACCTCCATCTCCTGTGGAGGAAGCTTTTCCTCAAGCGCCATCTGCGCCTCCTCCTAGTGCTCTTGGTCAAGAAAATGCAGGAAGATACATATCGTCAGAAAACCCTTTTGACTCTGATGATGCTCGTGATGATAATGATATACCTATTGATGATACCTATAATCCGTACGGCTATATTGTGATGCCAGAAGAAGATGTTCCTTTTGAAGAAGAGGTGATGAGCGATGATGATGAAACGATTGAAGAATCCCATGTTATTGGCTTGAATGTTGCTTTGGATGTTTTGAATGGAAAAATTGTTGATGAAAGGCCTTTGGAGTAGATATGGCACATGTATATGACGGAGCAGTGCAAACTCTTATCGATGAATTGGGGCGTTTACCAGGAGTTGGGCCTAAAAGTGCTCAAAGGATCGCTTTTCATCTTTTGAGTGAAGATAAAGAACGTGTCAAAAATCTTGCTGCTGCTATGCTTGATGTGAAAGAACGCGTCAATTTTTGCGACATCTGTGCAAATATCACTGAAGGTGATAAATGTTCTATTTGTCTTGATGAGAGGCGTAATCGTTCTGTTATTTGTGTGGTTGAAGAAGCAAAAGATATTAGCGTTATTGAAAGAAGCAGAGAATATAAGGGCATATATCATGTGCTTGGTGGAGCGATCAATCCGATTGGAGGTATCGGTCCTGACGATCTGCGCATCCGTGAACTTATTAGTCGCCTTGGTGATGAAAGCATAACAGAGGTCATTATTGCAACAGATCCAAATATTGAAGGTGAAGCTACGGCATCTTATCTAACGCGTATCTTATCGTCTATCGGTATTAAAATAACTCGCTTGGCATCGGGCTTACCCGTTGGTGGAGATTTGGAATATGCTGACGAAATTACGCTTTCACGTGCTTTTGAAGGCCGGCGTTCTGTTCTTTGATTGAAAAAGTTATGGATGTGATGTTTTTTATTTATTTCTTCCATTTGTATAAAAGGAGAACACGTGTTATATAAGAAATTTTTTAGACTTTTTGTTCTTGTACCTGTTTTATTTTTGATTCCTGTTATTGTGTTTGGAATTTTGCGAATTATATCTGGTGAAGATGATCAAAAAGTCATTGCTGCGATCGTTGGTCATTGTATTGCTTCTGTTCTTTTTATGCTCGTTAGTGCATTAGGTAAGAAACCAAATATTATTGTATCTATGCTATTGACAACGGCATTTCTATTTGTGTCTGCAACTATGTTTTTGTTTTCAGGGTGGGTATCAATATTATTAAAAATTACTACGCTTGAGTCTTTTGTTCTGTTGGTCTGGTTTTTTATATCTGCTGTAGATTATATGAACGGTGATACGAATGTGTCGCATTTCAAAGGGTGAACAACTATGGAAAACGGCATATAATCTTTGGTTAGTGCGTTTTCTTAACAGATTTTCTGTAGGTGTTTCCGCAAAAGTTTTTACGTATACTTTCTTTACGCTTTTGTTGTTTTTACCTTCACTTGTTGCTTTTCCTGTATTTTATTTGCAAAAAATTATTGTTCCGCTTTTTGATAATGAAAGTGGAGTCTTTAA
>JAGBKC010000033.1 GCA_017934115.1 Actinomycetaceae bacterium
AACCATAAGCGTAAAGGAGCAAAAGCACTAAAAAGGAAAATACCTGCAATAACACTCAAAAAAACTCGAAACAAACGCATCAGAATATCTCTTGTTTCCTCAATGCAGAACGTGCTTCAATCGCAATAGACTCAAGCCACGTATGTTCACATGCACGTGCAATCGTGCCCAAAACATCCGCAACAGAACGGCACGTATGCATAAAATCCCCAGCAGATAAACCAGAAATCTTAAGAACAGACTCTAAAGAATCTCCTTGTACCCACCTTTCAATTGCATCAACGCAGCCAGAATGAATCGGATGAATTTGATCAAGATTCAATTCTTCTTCCATACGGTGCAAACGTTCATATTCCCGCTGTGCTCGTAAAGTTAATTCTCTTTGCTTAGCAGATCGCGGTAAAAAATCTTTTATACGTGAATCATCTAAGAATTGAGATACCCATCCAGCCAATTGTTCAGCAGTGAGAGATTTATGAGGTAAAGAACTAAGACAAAAATAGAGCAATAAATCATTGGATGTATGAAGATATCGTAAAATATGTGCTCCTTTTTTTAATTCCACACACAGTGTCTTATTATTAGATGTTCTGACAAGCAAATCACATTTTTCCAGTAAACGAACAGTTGCATCAAATTCTTGCCCAACTTTATCGCTATGTATCTGTTGAAGTTGCAATTCATCATCACGAGCATTCATCATAAGAGATAGCGTGCGCCCGTTATCAATGTGCTCAGCTCTTTTCTTGCACATATGTGACGGGTGATGACGATACGATCCGGTAGCAGGTATAGCAAAACGATCCCATGAAAGCTCAAGATCTCTATCTAATCCTAAAATATCGCGCTCTTCAATTAAGGAATATAATTTATTTGCTATATCTTTACGAATATCATTATTTTTAAGTGATAATCCGTGAGGTAACTGATAAGGAAAAAGTGGGCGCATCTCAGAGGATAAATCGTCTAGACGTAGCCAAAAAACTTGTGAATGCACATCAATCATTCTTAATTTATTACCTGATCGAGAAAGTACAATACCGTAATTGAGATTTCCTTCTATCGCATATGCATAGACATAGGAATGTTGCGCTTTTCTAAAAGATGAATGTATACGTCGTATATATTTCTCTTTTGCTTTTTTACGCTCACTTTTCTTAGGACGCGGCGCTCGAGAAAAAAGCTGAAGATATTCTTCTACATCTCCGCATGAGCACGAAAAGTTATTTTGGCGAAAGCGCTCGATCTGACCATTAAGGAAATCAATCCGTTGACGTATCTCTTGTAATTCATTGTCTCGCTGAAATTGACCAAAACTTTTTGAGACAATACTTCGCGCAGCATCGTACGCACGCAGATGCAAAAGAGATACAACAGTGTTATATGAGGTATAAAAAGCAGATAAAAGAGCTTCTGCTTTATGCGTGCTCATATGATATAGATATTCCGGAGATAACTGCGGCATACCGATAATGACGGCGTACCCGTGAGAATCTTTTCCTCTACGTCCTGCGCGCCCAATAAGTTGAGTATATTCGGTTGCTGTTAGGTCAGTGAAGCCATTGCCATCCCAGCGGTCTAGCTCTTCTAACACAACAGTGCGCACAGGCATATCTACACCAAGAGCTAATGTTCCTGTGGCATAGACGAGTTTAATGACTCCCTTATTCATAAGTTCTTCTGTTAATTCTTTGAGAATAGGTGGCATGCCTGCGTGATGAGCACCTATTCCCATCATTAAACCTTGAGCAATGTCATTAAAACGTATAACTTTTTTTTCTGAGTCAGAAAAAACAGAACCAACCTTGTTAAGTCGTTCTTGAATAAAAGAGCGCTCATCTTTATTTGTTAAAGAAACACCTTGTTGTACCCATGTTTGCACTGCCTCGTCACATTTTTTACGAGAAAAAATGAATTCTATAGCAGGTAGCATCTGTCTTTTTTGAAGGGTCTGTAAAACATTGTTACGATGTTTGAATGTTACTTTTTTACTGCCATGAAGATTGCGCGTAGCATCAATGAGACGAGAGGATATATTCCCAGACGAATCATATAACGGGAACAGGCGTCTCCCCACAAGCACTTCTTCTTCTAAAGGTACAGGGCGAACATTCGATGTTGTTACAACAAGATCTTGACGTAAAGAACGTATCCAAGCGGTAAATTCCTCTACATTGGAAATAGTTGCAGAAAGGCCAATAAAACGTATGTTATCGGGAAGCATAAGAATAATTTCTTCCCATACAGCTCCCCTGTTTTTATCTGCTAAAAAGTGAACTTCGTCAAGAATGACATAACCTATATCTGTAGGGGTTTTTTCGTATTCGAGAAGCATATTACGCAGCACTTCTGTTGTAACAACCAGTATGGGAGCATCATGACGTATAGAAACATCGCCAGTTAAAAGACCTACATTTTCTTCGTTATATTGTTCTATTAGGTTGCGATATTTTTGATTAGATAAAGCTTTAATAGGTGCTGTATAGACGCATTTTTTATGAGATGCTAATGCGAGAGAAATAGCGAAATCGGCAATCATTGTTTTGCCAGATCCTGTAGGAGCACAGACAAGAACATCTTTGTTGTTACTGAGAGCTTGACATGCTTCAGTTTGAAAGGCGTCAAGAGATATTCCTTGGGCATGAACTTTTTCTACAAAATCACTTAAAACAAGAGATGATAACACGTATTTTACTTTCTATGATTTTTGCATGATTGTCGAAGTGTTGCTGGAGAAAAACGTTCATCAAATTCAGCAGTTGTAGCACTTTCCCATCTATCAAGAGATCGAAGAAGGCGTTGCATTCTCTTATCATCGCGTTCTTGGCGAATACGTTCTCGTATGGATAAAGCCTGAACAATTTTTTCTGATTCAGTCAACTTATGTGCAGTAGCCTCGGTAGGAGCATGAATTTTATTTAAACTTTCTCCTGCTGAAGAGAAAAAATGGCCTATAATTTTTCCCATACGCGATAAAGAAATGAAGGTTGCACGCAAAGATCTATAAAGATAATACAACAGAGCAATCGTTACTAAAACACCGATAAAGCTATATAAAAAGAATGTCATAAAGCATCTCCCCTTACCATTGATAAAATACACAGTACATCGTCAATAACATCACTGGGAGTAATTGTAATAATATGAGGTGCTAATGCCAATAAAGACGAAGCCAAAAAATCTTTATTTGAGGCAATAAAAGATATATGTAGTTTTTTTTTCGCTTCGTCTATATACCATTCACATTCATCTAATTCTTCAACAAACCATTGAGCATTCAACGAAGCAACAATATCAATGCGTTGTCCTTGCACAAAAGAACGTGTCGGTTTGCTGAATGTAAGATCATTGTAGAGAGCATCGGCTTCTTTCTTTTTAATGGAATGCCCAATAGAAACGCGTGACATTCTTTCCAAAGCGTATGTTCGTTCATATGATCCTTTTTCATCGCTCCATCCCGCATAGACAAGAGGTCGCTTTCCTAAAATTATTTTGAATGGAATAACATTGTGCACAGATTGTACCTGTTCACATAAGTGCTGAGAATCAAGTGTGGAATAATCAAAATTAAGGGTCTTGCGTTCTTGAATACTTCGTACAACATTTTTGTATACGTCACTATTTTGTGTTGATTCATAGGATTCTAAAAGAAAATAAGGATAATTATTCCTATGTAGCAGTGTGTTAACGTTTTTGTGCAAATGAACAAGTTGTTGATGAAGAAAATGTTCTTGTGTGCTGTCGATGATATAACTAACAACGCAGGAAAGAAAAATTAGCTCTGAAAATGAAAAAGAAAGAGAAACATCAGTAGATTGAAAACGTAACATTGGAGCATATTCACTACCGTCGACGCCCTCTTCTTCAAAAGGGAAATCTTCTCCATCAATCACATCAATGGGATAGGTATACGCGTTATTGTCCTTTATTTCTATAGAAAATATATCTGTGATAAGAGAATGTATGACTTTTTTTGGAACAGAAAAATGATGTGCAAGTTCCTGTATCGTGTATTCTTTACCTGATGAAAGAAGTTCAATAAGTGCAACAACGAGCACGAAGTCAGGTGTCTTATTTTGTTTAACACGCGTCATGACGTAATCTTTCTAATATTTTTGTGCGTTCTGCGTAGATATCAAAAACTTTTGTAGGGCCAATTAAACATATATCTTTACCATAGGTAGCAATTATACGGCACAGAAAGTGATCATCAAGATTGTTTACACGGTATACATCCCATGAATCACAGTAGCTATTACTTATATCTTCATTTGGCACACAGTCAATGAACGTTCCAATGGAGCGTAGAGGAAAAGCACATTGAGGGCGTATAGCAAAATATACAACTTCATGGACATGAACAATTTCTTCTGATTGGTTATCAATAGAGCTTATGTCTTGTTCGGGTTCCGCAGTAAAAGTATCACTAATGCCTTGCACAATGCGTGAAAGGCGAAAGTTTCTTTCTTTCCATCGTTCATCACCTTTTTTTAAGGCAAGTGCATGCATGTATATATGTGAACGCTGTATAAAGAAATGTGCTTGCGTACATATGTATTGCGCACTTTCCACAGCAGTGCTGCTTTTATATAAAAAGGAGAAAAATGAGTTTTTTTCCATGATGAAAGACATGTCAATAAGAAGTGATATCTCTTTATCAATGTCTGAAGGCTCAAGAAATTTCTTATTTTTGGTGATGTGGTTTGCTGCTAACAGCTTTGTGATAATACCGTCTGCAAGCTCGCGTGTATGTTTTGTATGAGTCAGCATTTTCATAGCGTATGACAAAATGAAGATATCTTTTTCTTCAATTTCTAATGAAAATCCAGATGAAGGATTATAAAAATACAAATTGACATTGTGATCACCGGTTTGTGACGTGATGGGAAGACCAAACTTTTGTAATTCTTTAATGTCACGTTCAAAAGTGTCTCTTGTTAATGTACGATACGATGAGATACTACGGCATATGTCATCATATGTGACCCCAGCACTTCTTTGACTCAACATGCTTAAGAGAGCCACTTGGCGTTGCCACTTTGTTAATTCATACCCATCTTTTTTATAATTCGCCATAAAAATCCTTCATTAGCACATATGTAAGCATACTACATGTACCCTTAAAGAATGATGTCATGGAAAAAAGGTAGGGTCACTTCTTTAACTCGATATTGGGAAGGATGTCAAGAATGCTATATTACTCTTGAGGGGGGCGAAGAAATAAAAGCCCTTGCTTATACATACCTTGTTGGTCAACCGTCTATTGGTGATCTTGCAATTCTCACTACCTCTGCTCTAAAGAAAAATCTTGGCACTGGAGGTTACGCCTTTATTGTTGCCCTTCCCGAACATCTTCCTAGCGATGAAGGTACTCGCGGGCATATTGTCAAAACTCGATATACTCCGTTACAATACATGACATTAGGAGTAGACGAACAAGAATCTCCTTACCATCATATATTAAAAGATGAGGACTCTATCCAAGGAATGCCAGTTATTGTCTGTGAATTGCATTCTATGATTCCAGCAGCAATCGCAGCCATAAAAGAAGAAAAACCAGATGTATCTATTGCTTATATCATGCTTGACGGCGCTTCACTTCCTCTATGGTTTTCGCGTCTTGTGGCTCAACTGGAAAAAGAAAATTATATTGATGCAACAATCTCATGCGGCCAAGCCTATGGTGGTACATATGAAGCTGTTAATATCTACACTGCCCTCTTAGCTGCTCGTCACGTCGTGAAGGCCGATATCGCTATTGTTACTCAAGGCCCCGGTACGCTCGGTACAGGCACGCAGTGGGGGTTTTCTGGAACACAAGTTGGTGAAGCTCTCAATGCTGTTGGCATTTTGAAAGGCACTCCTATCGCCTTGTTACGCATGAGTTCAGGAGATAAGCGTGAGCGCCATCAAGGCATATCACACCACACAATGACAACATTAAGCAAAATCGTGCATGTGAATACTGCCTGTCCAGTTCCACATATACCTACAGACATTCAACAAACTGTTCCAGCATGGATAATAGAAAAAATTGAAAAACAAATGCAAGATTTACGTATGCAATCATATCTCCATATACATGAGATTTCCGCTTTTCATGCATTAGAAAAACTACGATCACTTCCCTTTCAGCTTTCTACCATGGGACGCAATGTAGATGAAGACCCATTAGCTTTTATGTCTGCATATGTTGCAGGTATCTATGCTTGTTCTGAAATGTAAAGATAGAGCTGCTATATTTATATACGGCAGGTTAAGATAGGTGTTGCAATAATTGCTTTAGCTCCCAAAGTATCAAGCGCATCCATGGTTGTATTGATTTCTGTTTTCTTCACCATCGCGCGCACAGCAAACCATCCATTTTCATGTAAAGGTGAAACAGTTGGACTTTGTAGGCCTGGGGTAAGCTTAATGGCCTCATTTAATACAGCTTCTGGGCAATCATAATCGCACATAACATATTGACGGGCGACAAGAACACCTTGAATGCGCCTCGTTAAGCGTTCTAATCCTTGGGGCAATTCGGGAATATTACGTCGTATAAGAATAGCTTCAGAAGATAAAAGCTCTTCACCAAAAACTTCCAATCCAGCAGCGCGTAGAGTTGAGCCTGTTTCTACTACATCTGCAATGACATCAGCTACACCCAATTCTACTGATGATTCAACTGCACCATCAAGGTGGACGATATCTTTTGCTTCAATATTATGTTCTTCTAAGAAACGCGCAACCACTCGATCGAAGGATGTTGCTATACGTTTATTTTGAACATCTTTAATATCACGAAAACCAGCTTTTGCAGGAGCAGCAAATCGGAAAGTTGAACGAGCGAAACCTAAAGGTAAATGTTCGATAGCTAAGGCACCTGAATCAAGGAGTAAATCGCGCCCTGTAATTCCTGCATCAACTGTGCCTGCACCTACATAAACAGCGACATCTCGTGGACGTATGAAGAAAAATTCAACATCATTATCTTTGTCAACAAGAACAAGTTTACGGGAATCGCGTTTCTGTTTGTAACCTGCTTCTGAAAGTAAATCCCATGAAGCTTGAGAAAGAGAACCTTTATTAGGCAAAGCAATACGTAACATGAAAACCTACTCTATAAAAATTTATATACGTCATCTAATGTTAAACCACGCGCCAGAAGCATTACTTGTGTGTGGTAAAGCAACTGGGAAACTTCTTCAGTCAGTTCATCATTACTTTGATATTCAGCAGCTAACCAAACTTCTCCGGCCTCCTCAACAATTTTTTTACCGATGAAGTGAATACCGTTATCGAGTTCTTCAACCGTTTTTGATTGTGAGGGGCGTGACTGAGCCTTTTCTTGTAACTCTTGAAATAAAGATTCAAAATTTTTCACGTTTCTAGATTACCCTTTCATGACATCATTACACACTTAACAGACCATATCACACAGATACATGCCGGTGTTGAAGAGCAAGTGAACGTAGAGTTTCGATTTCTTGATGAGCATCTTCAGCTTTAAATACAGCTGAACCTGCAACAAAATTATCTGCTCCTGCTTCTGCAGCTAAAACAATAGTCGACTGATTGATACCACCATCAACCTGAAGAGAGACAGGCAAGTCATGTTGAGATACATAAGAGCGAAGTTGACGTATTTTTTCTACCATAGGTTCAATGAAACTTTGCCCCCCAAAACCAGGTTCTACTGTCATGATGAGAATCATATCTATACTAGTTATAAGGTGTTTAACCGCTTCAAAAGGAGTTGTTGGACGTAAAGCAACACCAACTTTTGTACCGGTCTTTTTGAGTTCTTTCGTTAAGCGAAAAGGAGCTTTTGCTGCCTCGATATGAAAGGTTACAGACGTGCATCCAGCTTCAGCATATTGAGGTGCCCATTGATCAGGGTTTTCAATCATTAAATGAGCGTCAACAGGAAGTGTGCTTGTGCGAACAACAGATTCTACGATAGGCATACCGAGAGCTAAATTAGGAACAAAATGATTATCCATTACATCAACATGTACCCATTGAGCATTAGAAATTTTTTTTAATTCATCACTTAAATGAGCGAAATCACAGTTGAGTATTGACGGAGATATCGTTACATCCATGTTCTTAACTTTCCCTTTTTCCTATAGCAACTATAAACATACCATCTGTATGATGTAAATCTGACCATAACTGCACAGTTTTCCCTGATTCAAAGCTGAAAGCACATTCTTTTTCAGCAATATCAGATGTATCGAACATGTAAGCGTGAGAATACGTTGTGAGAAGACGATGAACAATATCATGTGTTTCACTAACAACAGGCGAGCAAGTTGAATAAATGAGCAAGCCACCTGGACGCAAAGCATGAAAAGCACTGTCAAGAAGTTCCCATTGAAGTTGTGTCAATGCTTTAATATCATGAGGAGTTTTTCTCCATCTACTTTCTGGGCGCCGCCGTAATGCACCTAAGCCTGTGCATGGTGCATCAACAAGAATGCGATCAAAACTATTCTCATCACTTTTACCTAGTTCTCGCCCATCGCCACAACGCAGTAAGACGCGTGATGCCCATGGTTGTATGTTCTCTTCTACTAGCTTAAGGCGATGTTCAAAAGGTTCATTAGCAAAAATAGTTGTTTTTTCTGATGAGAGACTGGCAATCGTTGCTGTTTTTCCACCAGGACCTGCACACATATCAAGCCACGCATCATCTTTGCCATCGATATGATAATGAGCAAACATAGAAGAAATAAGTTGTGAGCCCTCGTCTTGCACACCCACTTCCCCGTCTTGAATGGCCCAGAGACGCCCAGGAGCTCCTGATGTCAAAAGAACTGAATTCTTCATAAAAATGCCTTTTTCGGATGACATATGCGCGGCAAGAATTTTTTTCTCTAATTCACTTTGAGTGATAGTACGCGGAACAAGTGCGGTATGAGCTGGTTCATTGTGAGATTGAAGAAGTTTTTCAATATCTTTTTCATTTCGCCCATTACAAGCAAGTGAATTCTCTAATTCTTTAACTATCCATTGAGGATGTGAATACCACGAGGAAAGGTAATGGGTACGCGTTAAACTGGTTTCTTTAATAATGTCATGCCATTCATCTAAAGTTTTCTGAGAAATTTTTCGTAAAATCGCATTGACAAATCCAGAAATACTTTGAGATGTTTCTTCTCGTGCTAATTTGACAGTTTCATTGATGGCAGCGTGTGCGGGAGTACGCATGTCAAGAAGCTGGTGAGCTCCCAGACGTAAAATATCATGTGCTTTTGGATCAATATCTGATAATGCGCGATTATCAAGGCACAAAGCAATAATGGCATCCCATCGACCTTGCATACGTAATGTTCCGTAAGTTAAATTCGTTGCAAAAGCTGCGTCACGACGTTGAAGGTGTGCTTTTTTAATAAGTTTTGGTAGGAGTAAATTTGCATATGCGTCATCATTATGAACAGAACGTATACATTCAAAAGCAACTCTGCGCGGCGCATCAAGTGATGATTTTCTAGGGTGTTTATATTGTTTTTGTGTAGCGTGATGATGTTTTTTTTGTTTCTTTTCAGACGTTATTACTTGAGCGTGTAAATGTGTGTTGCTCTTTTTTTGCGCCGCCTCATCATGAAGGTCAATTCGCAAAGATGAAATATGCTGAGATACAGTTGTGTTGCGTGTTTTTTTCTCTTTGCTCATGCGTTATTCCCTTGTTCAAAAGATGCCGATGAGGTTAATCTTGCTCCCCTAGCCCAATCGGTAGCAAGCATTCTTTTCTTACCAGCAGGTATTACATGCTGCAACTCAATGATGCCGTTTCCCGTTCCAACATAGACATGCTTGTTTGTAGCCATGATATGGCCTGGAAGAAGGTGAATATCATGTTTTTCAGGAATAGAATCATGAACAAGAACAGGTTCAATTTTAACTCGTTGCCCATCATAGGTCGTCCATGCAGATGGTGAAGGTGTATGTGCTCGTATGTGTCTTTCTATAGCAAAGGAAGGCAAAAACCAATCGATACGAGCATCATTAGTTGTAATGCTCGGAGCATAGGAAACATCACCTTCTTGAGGACAGAATTTTCCTTCTCCTTTTTCTAATAGGGTGAAACAGCGTGATAAGAGTTCAGCTCCCGAAACAGACAAAGAAGAAAGTAATGTGCCCGATGTATCATCTGGATTAATCGGCGTGGTCATTGTGCCAATAATCGGGCCAGTATCTAAACCTTTTTCTAACCGAAAGACACAGGCTCCAGTAATATCATCACCTGCAGCTATTGCGTGCTGTACCGGAGCTGCCCCTCGCCATGAAGGAAGAAGAGAAAAATGAAGATTAAGCCATCCATGTGGTGGAACATCTAAAAGAGCAGGTGGGACAAGAAGACCATAAGCAACTACAGCAATAGCATCAGGTTGTAATTCGCGAATATCAGTTTGTATTTTGTCGTCTTTTAATGTATGTGGAGTAAAAACGGGAATTCCTAATTCTTCTGCTTCCTTATGCACAGGAGAAGGCGAAAGAGTTTTCTTTCTTCCTACACGAGCAGGAGCACGTGTAAGCACGCCGCACACATCATGCCCGTCTTCATATAAACGACGTAAGGAGGGCAAAGCAACATCTGGAGTACCAGCAAAAATAATACGCACGTTTTGTATTTTAATGAGTTTTCATACCTATAGATATTATTTTTTAGGTTAAGGTCATGACATTTGTGGATCAACAATCATTTTCACGCGCGAATCCTTATAGTTTGCCTGACATTCTCGTAAAGCTTCCAAAAAAGCTTCTGAAACATAGGAAGAATATTTCCATGAGGAACGAATAAAAAATAAAGATTCATCTTTAGTGTGCTCTTCTTTTGTTTGTGGACCTAAAATTTCACACAGTTTACTAATGTAAATACTATGTTCACGTGCAGATGTATAGGAAGCTATAGAATCCACATGTTCATATTTATCAAGAAGATGTTTAACATGAGAAAAAATATATTTAATATGTTTAATATTGCCTTCAAGCGAAGCCCACCACGCAGTAGGAGGAAGTCGAAGTTCAATCCTTTCTTCTAATAAAAGAGAGGTAATATCAGGAAGTTTCCATTCATGAATGAGACGTACAAGTCCCTCATCTACACCTCCAACCAAAAGAACATGACCACCTTCTCTACGGCTGCGAACACGTGCAATAACGCGCGAAATCTTTCTCAAGAATCCAATTTCCGAACCAAAACCTTGTCCCATCAAAAAACGTACATCTAAAATAACAGCGGAAGAAAAACCTTGAGGAACATATGGCTCAGCACCAGGAGTGGCAACAACAATGCGAGGTGAATTATCGAGCGTATCAATAATGCCATAATCAGTTTGTCCTCCTGATATGACAACAGGAAGGTGAGGAAACGCTTTTCCAATTTCCTCAGCAGTTCGTGCCGAACCAATATGAACAGCGCGTAAATGAGTAGATTGACATTGAGAGCAGGACCACGATGATTCTAAATAAGAGCATCGAGAACATTGAATATGGCCAGCAGCCTGTAGAGTCACTTTTCCTCCACACACACAACATGTAACAATCTTCTTGCATGACTGGCAAGCCACAACAGGAATGTAACCAGAACGCGGAACAAGAAAAAGGATAGGCCCTTTTTCAATCGATTGACGAACAAGCCGAAACACTGCCTCAGGTAAACGAGATGATTGGTGAACATCACTCCACTGTTGCGCTATAGAAACATGTGGAACGTACTGTACTACCCCTGAAGGATGGGCATGAATAATATCTCCCTTATGCTTTTGCATAAGATACATAGATTCCTCAGAAATATAAGAAGACATAGTAATAAAACTTGCCTTTTCATTTTCAGCACGCACCATCAAAACATCACGTACATGCACATATGGGGCATGTTGTTCATATAAATGTTCTGAAGCATCATCAAACAATATGCACAATCCTAAATCTTGAACAGGAGCCCACACGGCATGACGAGTGCCAACAATAATGCGTGTATATCCATGCAAAATACCCAAAAAAGTTTTATATCGTTCTTCATGTGAATACTGAGAAAGCATAATCCCAACATTCTCTTTCAAGAGAAAACGCAAAGACTTCGCCATGCGCTCGCATGCTCGATGCGTTGGCATAATAATAAGAACACTTTTGCCTTGCATACGGACACTTCTCACTAAAGAGGCTATCGCATGCACTCCTCCAGCTTCACCTGGAAGAGAAACAACGGCAGCATAACGTTGTTTTCCTTCTTCTAAATCTTGCAGCAGGCCTTGTCCACCGTTATAAGCATTCCATACATGACGATAAGGATCACTTGCATTATCGAGATGTGGCACTGTGTGAGCAGTGTTAAGAAAATCTTTTTCAGCACGAGCATGCCGGCTTGGTATGGCAAGGCGTAAACAGGATGAAACTCCACAAAGATATTTCTCTGAAATAATACGGGAAAGATGAAAAATGGAAGGAGTGAGAACAGGAATATCAGAAAAAATTTTCTTTATCTGCTTAAGTGTTCCTCCATTAGATGTATGTGAATCGCGTTCAACAATAAAACCATTCATATCGCGATGACCAAAAGGCACAACTACGCGGGCACCTACACATGCCATCGCACCATAACCTTCCGGTATCTCATAATCATAAATATGATCTAAATGCAAAGGAACATTTTCCAGCTGAACGTGCGCAACAGGTTGATCGATAGAAGAATTGACTTTATGGGATGATGGCACAAAATTCCATAAAGTATCTTGTGTCTCAAATCGAGGAAGGTGAAAACCTTTTTCTTCCATACCGTTACCTAATATTGCATATTAAAGATGAGAAAGTAACGTTTCTACCTTATTTGTTTGTTCCCACGTGAAATCAGAGTTTTCACGCCCAAAATGGCCATAAGCTGATGTTTGAGAATAAATAGGACGCAACAAATCTAATTCTTCAATAATGGCAGCTGGACGTAAGTCAAATGTCGAAGCTACACTTTTCTCCAAGGAACTCAAAGAAACTTTTTCACTACCAAAGGTATCAATACGAATAGAAACAGGTTGCGCTTTTCCGATAGCATAAGCGATTTGAACTTCACAGCGATCAGCAAGCTGAGCAGCAACGATATTTTTAGCAACATAACGCGCAGCATAAGCGCCACTTCGATCGACTTTTGAGGGATCCTTTCCAGAGAATGCTCCTCCACCATGGCGTGCCATACCACCATATGTATCAACGATAATTTTTCGTCCTGTTAAACCAGCATCCCCCATTGGGCCGCCAATAATAAATTTTCCAGAAGGGTTAATAAGATATCTCAGCTGTTCGGTATCTAAATGGGATGCATATTCATTAAGAACAGGATGAATAATATGCTCTTTTACGCTATGAGAAATTTCTTCTAAGGAAACATTTTTATCATGTTGAGTAGAAATAACAACTGTATCAAGACCAATAGGAATATCATTTTCATATACAACTGTTACTTGCGTTTTCCCGTCAGGCCGCAAAAAATCAAGTGTTTTATTTTTACGTTGAAGCGTCAAACGCTCTGAAAGTCGATGTGCAAGAAAAATTGGCATTGGCATAAAAGTTGGTGTTTCATTGCACGCATAACCAAACATCAAACCTTGATCGCCTGCTCCCTGCAGGTCGTTTTTATCTTCTGCGCTTCGCTGGCGATGTTCTAATGAAATATCAACACATTCTGCTATATCAGGGCTTTGCTGCCCAATTGAAACTGTGACACCGCACGAATGCCCATCGAAGCCCACGTCAGAAGAAGTGTATCCGATATTAGTAATAACATCTCGCACAAGAGAAGGTATTTCAACATATGCTTGCGTGGTTACTTCACCAGCAACGTGCACTAAACCGGTAGTTGCCATTGTTTCAACAGCAACACGTGAATGAGGATCCTCAGCTAACATAGCGTCAAGAATGGTATCTGATATGCGATCACAAATTTTATCTGGATGACCTTCGGTTACTGATTCAGATGTAAAAACTTGTATGCGACTCATGTTTACCTCATCACTTCGTTAATATATGGAGTTATAAAAGACGCTAACTCACACGCAATGTCTTTTTTCTCTCCATCGGCGTTCATAACTACCTTACCTTCGTCATTTATAACATGAACAGATGTATCGCCGTGACCAAACCCCTTATGGGATCCAACTTCATTAAAAACAATGAAGTCAACTCCTTTATTTTTTGCTTTTTTTTGCGCGTATTCAAAGGACGAATATATATTATCGCCTGTTTCTGCTGCAAAGCCAATAAGGAGTTTTTTTCCTTTATATGTACGAGCAAGGCCTTTAAGAATATCTGGATTTTCTGTTAATTCAAGAAAAATGTTTGTTCCGTTTTTTTTATTTTTCACATCACTTGTATTGATAACACGGTAATCAGAAACAGCCGCTGCCATAAAAATGACATCACTATGTGGCATTGACCTATCAACAAGATCTTTAAGTTCTCTAGTTGTTGAAGCAGAAAAAACTGTCACTTTTGATGACAAACGCATCAGCAAAGAAGAATCAATATTACAGGCAATTAAAGTAACATCAGCTCCACGGCGAGAAGCTTCCAGTGCAATTTCTACGCCAAAAAGACCTGTAGATGAATTCCCTATATAGCGTATCGGATCAATAGGTTCACGCGTCCCACCAGCTGTGATAAGGATTTTTTTGTTCGACCATGAAGAGGCAACATCTAAAAGTTGACGTACATATGAAAAGATCGCATCAGGCTCTTGCATTCTGCCGACACCAACATCTCCTGATGTTAATGCTCCATGTTGTGGAGAAAGAAAAAATACACCCTTTTTTGTTAACACCTTAATATTTTCTTGGTTTTCATAAGACTCCCACATGTGTGTATGCATTGCAGGCGCACATACAACAGGACAGGTGACATTTGAGTACACAAGTGTTAGCGCATTATCAGTGATACCATGTGCAAGTTTTGCAAGAATATTACGAGTAGCTGGTGCAATAACAAAAAGATCAGCTTTTTTAGAGAGCTCTACATGGCCTTGAAATGCAACAGAAGAATGCACATCCACAAAAACAGGATGACCTGTTAAACTTTCGAAAGTTGTACGTCCAACAAATTCAAATGCTTCAGGTGTAGCAACAACCTGCACATCACATCCGTTGTTCATTAATAAACGAATCAGAGTGCAGGTTTTATAAAGAGCTATTCCCCCTGTAATTCCTACAAGAACGAGGGGACGATCATGCACTGCAGAATTATTCTGCTTGTGTATTCCATTCAAGTTTATTCTCAGTTATCTCTTCGAGTGCAACCGACAAAGCTTTATCTTCATGAGTAACGTCTTCAATAAGCGGACCAACATAGCTAATTGAACCATCACCACGAATCATATCCTGACGATATGAATTAATTTGACGAGCTCGCTGAGCAGCATAAACAGCAAGAGCATATTTTGATTCTACTTTGTCAAGAAGATCGTCAATAGGTGGATTCGTAATTCCATGTGGTTCTGGCAAAGTTCCAAACATCTATAACCTTTCGCGTCATGTAATAAGAGATATTTTACTTAACTTGCGTTCATAATGTTGATTATCTCGTTTGTTGCACGTGCCACGATATCATTACACACAATATAGTCAAATTCATTTTGTGCATCTAACTCTTTTTTAGCTGTGGCAAGACGCCGTGTAATATCTTCTTCTGTTTCGGTGCCTCTCTTGCGCAATCGAAATTCTAATTCTTGCCATGATGGTGGCGTAATAAAAATGTGCTTTGCCTGCGGAAGAGTTGAACGTATTTGCCTAGCTCCTTTAAGATCTACTTCCAAAATAGGAATACGCCCTTGGCTATGAGCTAGAAAAACTGGATCTCGGGGTGTCCCATAGCGATGCACTTGGTGGACAGTTGCCCACTCAAGCATTTGATCATTGTTAACCCATTCATCAAATTGCTCGTGGGAGACAAAAAAATAATCTTGACCATCTATTTCTCCAGGACGCGGATCGCGTGTTGTTGCAGATACAGATAACCAATAGGAAGAATTTTCTGCTAATAAATTTTTAATGATTGTTCCTTTGCCCACTCCTGATGGGCCACAGATAACATAAAAAGACACTGCAACTCCTTTCTGTGAAAAGATTGCCAGAAAAAAAGTGCAGTGTCAAAAACTTTAACCAAAACGCTCAATAAGAGCTTCTTTTTGATGTGGTCCTAAACCGCCAAGACGACGAGAATCGGAAATGCCAATTTTTTCCATAATCTGCTTGGACTTAGCGGCGCCGATGCCAGGAAGCGAACCAAGCAAAGCGGAAACTTTCATATTAGCAATAATCTTATCGCCATCTGCTTTCTTGAGAACTTCAGACAAAGTTACCTTGCCTTCTTTAACTTCTTTTTTCAACTCAGCACGAGCACGGCGAGCAGCAGAAGCTTTTTCGAGAGCAGCAGCTCGTTGTTCTGGCGTAAGCTTGGGAAGTGGCATTATGGCCTCCTTGTACTCTCCCGCAGACGACCTTTGTTGCCTACGTAACATCTATTAAACCCGCCACTACACGCTCAGCCCGTGCGATTGACGCAAAGTGTCGCGGAATTTCGCGCAATAACACCATAACACAAGGGGCGTTTAGGACGTACGTCCTAACTTTGTGTGATTTGAGCAAGCGTTTGTTCAAAAGATTCACACAAACCAGTAACGTGTGGCCCACCAGCAAGAATGGAGCGGGAAGCCGATGCAAGCACGCGCGAGCGTGCGTCGCCGAATACTGCGTCGAGTTCACGCGGCCCGGCGCCTTGGGCTCCCACCCCAGGAGCGAGGAAGATTCCAGGGAAGGTTGACAGCTCGATACCGAGACGCTGCGCCGCATCCCCAATCG